>JANWJY010000017.1 GCA_025451715.1 Fimbriimonadaceae bacterium
CATCTTGGCCGCGCTCTTGATGTTCGCCTTGCTGCCGAACGCCATCTTCGTCAGCACGTCGCGCGAACGCTGTCCTAGCGTCCCGAACGGGATGCGACCACCGGCCCGCAGTGAAGCCTTCTGCTGGGGCATCAGCGTGCCGTAGAAGCGCAGCATCGGCCAGTCCATCGTGTCGCCCATGATCCCTTGGATCGTGTTGGGCGCGAACGCGAGCAAGTAAAGCATCGAAGTGCCGTTCTCCATCGGCGGCGGAGAGTTCAGCGCAAAGAGCGACAGCGCATCGAGCGACGTCGAACCGTCTTGCAGGATCGTCTCAATGAACTGCTTGAGCACGCCGCGGTCCTGGCGCGTTTCGCGCGACTTGAACGGGTCGCTCGGCATGAGCGTCATCCACCCGTCGCTCTGGTCGATCACCGACCCGCCCTCGCCCGATAAAGCCGCGTACGCCTGCCCCACCGTGATTCCTTCCTCGGTCGGTCCGCCGGAGAACGAGTCGAACATGTCCGAGTCCGCAAGGTTCGCGACGAGGTTGAGCTTCTTGGCCTTCGCGACGCCGAGCAGGATGTCCGAGTGGTGGAAACCGAGCGGGTCGTTCGCGACCGGATCGCGCAACACCGCGATGAGGGCCTCGGGGAGGTTGAACGACATCTCCTCCATGCCTTGGAGCTTGCTGAGCAGCTTGGTCTTCTCGCTGTACGCGATGATGACGCGGTCTTCCGGCAGGATCGCCTTCTGGCCCTCGACCTTCTCCTCCTTCTTCTCGACCACTTCACCGTCGGGGCCGATCTCAATCGAGTCGCGCATCCGATCAAACCGGCTGTTGATCTGCAAGATCGCTGTCGCGACGACAGTGCCCTTCTGGTCGTAGACCTTGAGCTCGACCTGAGGCGAGCCGCTGTCGAAGCCGAACAGTTCGCCGCTCGATTCAAGGACCAGCAGCGCCTTCGCCGGCGCGCCCTCGAAGAGCTTCGGGGTCTCGTCGCGGCCGAACATCGCGAGATACTTTGCCATCTCGGCGTCTGCCCCCATCTCCTTTTGGTCAGCCTCCTGTTCCTTGATCCGGTCCGCAGCCCACTTGTTGTGGTCCGCCACCAGCGTGTTGAGGATGCGCGTCGCCTGCGGGCTCGTCATCGACCGCTGCATCCGGTTGGGCAGCGTAGAGAAAACCACGCGCCCGCTATCCGAGATGCGTGCGGCCTCGCGCGGGTCGATGAGCAGAGTGAGTTGGGCGAGCGCCCTCGCGGTCGGCGACTCGAACACTTCGAACTCCTCCTCGGTCTCCGGGTCGGTCGGGGGCTTTTGTTCGAGCCGCTTCTTAAAACCTGCCTGAGCGACCTTGAACTCCTCGATGAGCTTCGCGTCCCGCGCCTCCTTCTCTTGCCTCCGGACCAGGTCGTCGGCGAGGAGCGTGCGCTTCTCTCCGACGGTCTCCCACCTGCACGACGTGACCTTTGCGATCTGCTTGAGCACGGTCTCGGCGTCCGCGTCCTTCACGGAGAGGATGAGGTAATGCAGCTTTGCGTCGTCCGTGGTGGAGAGCTGAAGCCCCGTCTGCGCCGCGATCTCCTGGACCACCTGGTCCGCCCGCTTCGCGGGCGTCGTGTACGTGACCGACCCCTCTCGCTGCGTCGGCATGTTGCCCGAGGCGACGAGGGCGAGCGCGGCCAGCGGGAGGAGGAGGCGAGTGCGCGGTGACATCACCCCTATTGTACGGCCCGGTGGCCGGGTGCGTTGGGGTCACCGCCGATCGACACGCCTGGCTGAACCCTGAACCGTGCTCCTACGCGTTGCGCAGGTGGTGGTCCAGGCTGAAGATCTCCGCCAATTGGTCCTTGCTGAGGTTCGCCTTCACGTCCGGGTCGTTCTCGACGCTGGTCTTGAAGTCTTCGCCGTCCCAAGCCTTCGCAGCGTTGCGCTGTGCGACCTTGTAAGCGTCCTGCCTCCCAAGCCCGGCCTTGATGAGCGCGGTCATCAGGTGCTCGCTGAAAACGAGGTCGCCCATGAGCCGCAAGTTCTTCGCCATGTTCTCCGGCATCACCACGAGCCCCTTCAGGATGCTCGTCATGCGGGTCAGCATGAAGTCTGCGAGCTGGCTGGAGTCTGGGAGGACGACCCGTTCTAGGCTGCTGTTTGTCAGGTCGCGCTCGTGCCACGTCGCGACGCTTTCTAGCATCGCGTGCGCGTTCCCCCGCAAGAGCCGCGCGAGCCCGACCACGGTCTCGCTGTTCCAGGGGTTGCGCTTGTGCGGCATAGCGCGGCTGCCTGTCTGGCCCTTTTCGAACGCCTCCTGCACCTCCAAGATCTCGGTCCTCTGGAGGTTTCGCAGCTCTGACGCGGTCCGCTCGAGACCCGCACCGAGCAGCGCGAGTGTGTTCAAGTATTGCGCGTGCCGGTCGCGGTTGATGATCTGCGTGCTGACCGGCTCGGGCTTGAGGCCGAGGCTCTTGCATATCTGTTCTTCCAGTCTTTGCGATACGTGCGCGTGGATGCCGACCGCGCCGCTGACCTTTCCGAACGCGACCTGTTCCCTCGCGTCCTTCAGTCGCTGGATGTTTCGTTCGAGCTCTTCCCTCCAGCTCGCGCACTTGGACCCGAACGTGATTGGCTCTGCGTGGATGCCGTGGGTCCGGCCGATCATAGGCGTTTTTTTGTGCTCGTTCTCAAGCCTTGCGATCTCGGCGTGGAGCCTGTTCGCTCTCTCAATCAGCACGTCGCACGAGTCGCGCAGCATCATGCCGAGCGCTGTGTCGATCACGTCGTAGCTCGTGACGCCGAAGTGGACCCATCGCCCGGCGGGGCCGACGCTCTCCTCCAGGTTGCGCACGAACGCTGCGAGGTCGTGCCGGGTCTCCTTCTCGATTTCGTCACAACGCTCGAGCGTGAACGCCGCCTTGGCCTGGATCTCCTTGAGGTCCTTGGCCGGGATCGTGCCGTCTGCGGAGTGTGCCGCACAGATCGCCAGTTCGACCTGCATCCAGCGCTCATATTTGGCCTGCCGGCTCCAGATGGCGGTCATCGCCGGGGTGCAGTATCGGTCGATCATCGGCACAAACAGCGTACCTGGGGCCGTGCAACTGGCCGGGCCGCAAGGGTGTAATCAAGGTTCGATGGCGACCACGACCCTGGCCAAGCCTGAACAGAACGAAAGGACGACCGCCGCCCTGGTGCATGTCGGAGCGATCTTCGTGCCGATCTGGATCCCGTTGATCGCCTATCTCGTGACGCGCAAGGACCGCGAGTTCGTCGCGGCGCACGCGCGCCAGTCGCTCGTCGAGACACTGGTCTTGAACGTGCTGATCGGGATCGCGATGCTGGGTTCCCTGTGCTACACAGTCGTGGGCCTTTACACGCTCTGGCAGGGCGGAGTCGAGAACATCGACTGGTCGGAGGTGGTCTGGCAGTCCCTGCTCCGGCTCGGTGTCTGGTGGCTCGTGATGGGCGTGTTGTGGCTGATCAACACCATCGTCTCGGTCCGTCAGGCGCTCCAAGCCCACCGTGGCGAGTGGCCCCGCTCGGCCCGCCGCCGCGCCGCCCGCGCTGGTTAGAGGGAGCCCCGCTTACTGACTCGCTTAGTAGCAGACCAGGCTGTGCGATATCGGGAGGGCGAGCGTCCCCGCGAGCCGTACCATCACAACGACACGCCACTCCACCAAGAAAGGTCCTATCAACAATTTGAACCTGCCACCAGGTCTAAACCGCCCAAAACATTGACAAAACGGCCAGACGCAGGTATAGTGGAACCATCAACTGGGAGAGCGCAATGGCCACCCCGTCAAGAACAGTCGCCCGAAGGCGACCGGGAGAGCCCGAGCTTAGCCCCGCAATATGTGGGGGACAGCACGAAAAAAACGTCGAAAAAACGTACCCCTACCGAGAGGGGGCTGTCCAGTCGAGCCCGATCTTGCCTGTGTCCTCAGTGCCTTCGCTAAAGACCGTGAACGACCCGGGGACGCGTTGATAAGTGAACTCGCCACCGGTCAGCGCGTCGTGGGCGATTGTAGGGTCGCGGAGCTGACCGAGCGCGCCAGGGAAGTAGCCGTTGGTCCACCGGTATTCGACCACCGCGCCCACGACTCGAAGCAGACGCAAGTGCGTGCGGCGCACGAGCTCTTGTGCAATAGCCCGCGACGTATTTGGAACGACCGTGTCGAAGATGCGCAGCGCGATCTGGTTCTGCGGGCTCGTCCTGTCCCTGATCTTTGTCGAGGCGCTCACCCACTGGCCCTCCGGCAGGTCAGTGATCTTCAGAAGTTCTGTGTAGTACTGCGGGAGTGCAAACCCGAGCTCCTTGCGGACCGACTCCATCTGCTCCGCTGAAAGCGATTTGAGGTCGACTCCGATCGACTCGTCGGTGCTGATGTCGGCGATCATCTGCGGATCTTTGAGCCGGCTCATCACTTCCGGCACGATCGACTTAAGCTCGCTCTCGATCGAGACGGCCCAGGGATTGGTCTCCGACGAGAGCGATTCAGCGGTGCGCTGGATGTTCCACGCGGTCGGCAAGGACGCCATCGGTAGGTGCTCGGAGAGAGTGCGCATGGCCGCGACCGACATGACTCGACCGATCAGATCGAAGATCATGGGCCCGCAGAACGATATCCGGTCAGAGAACACGATGACGTCGAGCAGGGTTTCAAACCCTTGGTTGACCCTGCCATCGGCAAAGTCGATCTTCGCCTTGATTGAGAGCGCCGTGCCCAGCGTACGCAAGTGTGCGACCTCGGGCAGCACGGTCGAGAGGTTGAGCTCGTTCGGATAATAGAGGGGCTTCACGTTGCCCTGCTTGACGAGCGTCTGGATCTTCCCACACTGGTTAGCGACCGCGCGCTGGCGGTCGATGAGGGTTCCCTTCGCGTCCGGCGACGTGACCGCATCGCAGATCTCTCGTAGCCGCACACTGAGCGCGATGTCGGCGGCCTGCACGTACTCCTCATAGCCGTTGTTGAACGTCGGCTTCTTGATGACCTGCTGGAACAGGCTCTGCTGGGAGACGGTCGCAGCGATGAGGCACGCGATCATGGGGAGAGTATACGGCCCGGAAGTTCGGGAGTTCGGAGAGTTTAAGCGCCGATGTCGGAGCGGTAGAACTTGCCCTTGAACTCGATCCGCTTTGCGGCTTCGTAGGCGGTCTTGCGGGCAGAGGCGAGGTCGGGGCCGGTCGCAGAGACGCCGAGCACGCGCCCACCGGAGGTCACGAGGTCGTCCATCAGCATCGAAGTGCCGGCGTGGAACAGCACGACCTCCTCGGGCAGGTCGTTAGGGATCGCGACGCTCCTTCCCTTCTTGTACTTGCCCGGGTAGCCCTCGCTCGCCATCACGACCGTGACAACGGCGTTGTCGAGGACCTCGAACTTCGGCACCGGCTCTCCGTTCGCGGCGCCGAGCAGCGCGTCGAGGAACCCGCCGCCCAAACGGCGCACGATCGACTGCGTCTCCGGGTCGCCGAAACGGACGTTGTACTCAAGGCAGTACGGCTCGCCGTGCACGACCATCAGGCCGCTGAACAGCACGCCGCGGAAGTCGATGCCCTTGTCCGCAAGCGCATTGATCAGCGGCAGCACGACGCGGTTCTCGGTCTTCTTGATCAGGTCGTCGTCGAGCCACGAAACGGGAGAGTAAGTCCCCATTCCGCCTGTGTTCGGCCCGCGGTCGCCGTCGAACGCGCGCTTATAGTCCTGCGCGACCGGCAGCGAGCGGTAGTGCTTGCCGGAGACGATCGTGAGGAGACTGAACTCCTTGCCGAACAGGCAGTCCTCGATCACGAGAGTCTCGCCAGCGGGGCCGAAGACCTTGTTCACCATAGCCTGCTCGATCGCGTCCTCGGCCTCTTCTTGCGTGAGGCACACTGTGACGCCCTTTCCGTACGCTGCGCCGCTCGCCTTTACGGCGACGCTCTTGCCCTTGTCGAACATCTCGCCGACGTAAGCCTTGGCCGAGTCGGGGTCTGTGAACTCGCCGTAGTCCGCGGTCGGGACGCGCGCCTCGACCATCATGCGCTTGCCGAACGACTTGGAACCCTCGAGCTGTGCCGCTTTGATGTTCGGTCCAAAGACACTGATCCCCGCCGCTCGCAGAGCGTCGGCGAGGCCGTTGATGAGCGGCTCTTCGGGCCCGATCACCGCGAGCCCGATTTCGCGCTGCTTTGTGAGCGCGACGATCCGCTCGGTCTCTTCGGGCTTGACCTCAGCGACCTCGCACGTCTGCGCGATGCCGGCGTTGCCGGGCGTACAGACGACCTCGGCCTCTTGCGACAGCTTCCACGCCAGCGCGTGCTCGCGACCGCCAGAGCCGACGACGAGGACGCGCACGAGCTAGATCTCCCTCCGGTACTCGAGCGCCGAGAGGAGCGTGGCGCTGTCCGCGTAGTCGAGCTCACCACCGACGGGCATGCCGTGGGCCAGCCGCGTGACCTTGACGCCGAGCGGCTTGATGAGCTTTGCAAGGTACAGCGCCGTGGCGTCGCCCTCGACGGTCGGGTTGGTCGCCACGATGACTTCCTTGATGTCGGACTGCATTCTTGCGATGAGCTCCCGAACCTTGATGTCCTCCGGCCCGACGTCGTCCATGGGGCTGAGCAGCCCGTGCAGGACGTGGTACAGGCCGTGGTACTCGTTTATCCTTTCTACGGCTGCGATGTCGCGAGGTTCGCCGACCACGCAGATCGTCGAGGGGTCGCGGCGGTGGTCGGCACAAATCTCGCACGTCTCACTCTCGCTGACGTTCTGGCAGACCGTGCAGAACTGGAGCAATTCGCGGGCGTTGCGGAGCGCGTCCGACAGCCGCCTGACGTCGTCCTCTGGCATCCGCAGAACGTGGTACGCGAGCCGCTGGGCCGACTTGGGGCCGACACCCGG
>JANWJY010000018.1 GCA_025451715.1 Fimbriimonadaceae bacterium
CGTCTTTCCGTTCCGCTCGACCTCGCCAAGTCGATCCACATTGACTCCGCACGTGGTCGGATCCATGTACCCGCCGGTCGCGCGCTCGTGGTTGCCGATCAGGAGGTTGTCGCCCATATTCGTGCTCACGACGATAGGCGACTCGAACACCAGGAAGTTGCGCACCGCCCAGGGGACCAGTGTGAGAGCGAGCATTGTATAGGTGGCCCAGAGCGCTTTCGGGAATCTGAATGCGAGCGTCGCTTCACCATCTCGTTTCGCGGCGCACCACAGTACGATCGCGGGCAGGAGAACAGCCTGTGGTCGAACTAGCGTCGCCAGGCCGAACAAGAACCCACCCCAAGTCCACGCGCCCTTCGTGTCCTGGTTTGTCAGCAGTATCCACGCTCCCCATAAGGTGAGCGCGGTGTAGAGAGGCTCGCTCGCGAGGATCCCGCTGTACCCGATCCAGTTGAAATGAAAGCAGAGCAACAGTGACGACACGACGGCGACAGCGTTAGAACGAAACAGGCGGTGAGTCAGACGGAAGGAGAGCGCGATCGAGACCATCACAAGCAGGAGGTTGAGGAGCTTCGCAAACGTGATCGTGGGCTTGATCACCGAGAAGAACAGTGAAAGGAACGCCGAATAACCGACTGGCCAGTATGCGGTGGGCTCCCCGTTGACCGAGTACCCGTTCCCCGCGGCGATCTCGACGGCGCGCTGGTAGTACCACCAATAGTCGGTCACCGGCATCGTGTTGACGTTGAGCATCCACACGGCTCGAACGATGAACGCGACCACGAGCACCGTCCAGAGCGCCTTGCGCGACCACGGACCGGCTTCGACCTCGGCGCTCGGCCTGGTCGTCACCCTGATCGTCTCGGACTCGGTACCCACTCATAGGAGGGACGCGCGGGGGCATGGCGTAGACTCTGGCTTAGAGATGTCGACTGGCAGGCTGGTCGTGGGTGTGACGGGCGCGAGCGGGGCGATCTACGCCCAGCGGTTCCTTCGCCATGCTGCAAAGGCGTACGGCGAGGTCCACCTGATCCTGAGTGCGCAAGCTATCGATGTGGCCCTGACCGAGCTTGGAATCGTGATCGATAAGGAGCGTTTTTCGACTGCAGATTGGTTGGGAGAAGAGTTGAAGAATGTCACACTGTGCGACGAGAAGGACTACTTCACACCGCCCGCCAGCGGCTCGTTCCTAAACGACGGGATGGTGATCGTGCCGTGCTCGATGGGCACCGCTGGGCGCATCGCGAACGGCGTGAGCGACAACCTCATGACCCGTGCAGCCGACGTCTGTCTAAAAGAGGGGCGCAAGCTCATTGTCGTTCCGCGCGAGATGCCGATGAACCTAATCATGCTACGCAACCTGACCACGCTCGCAGAAGCCGGCGCAACGGTCATCCCCGCGTGCCCTGCCTGGTATCACAGGCCGACCACGCTCGAAGAACTCGCCGACTCGGTCGTCGCGCGCATTCTGCAGAACCTCGGCGTCAGGCAAAAGCTGTTCGGTGAGTGGATGAAGACGGAGAAGGGATAGAATCAGCCGAGCCATGGATGCCTCAAAGATCGTGATCGCCGGGGGTACGGGCCTGATCGGGGGCCTGCTGCGCTCACACTTCGAAGACCAAGGTCGCGAGGTTCTCGTGCTGAGCCGGAGCGAGGGGAAGGGGCTCGTGAAGTGGGACGGCAAGACACATGGTTTTTGGGCGAATTCGCTCGAAGGCGCCGAAGCCGTGATAAACCTTTGCGGCAAGCCGATCGTGAGTAAGTGGACTGACCGGAACAAGAGGGCATACGAAGATTCGCGAATCGAGCCGAGCGAGGCGATCGGTGAAGCGGTGAGAAAAGCTCAGACCCCGCCGAGACTTTGGATCAACGCCTCTGCCGTAGGGTTCTATGGCGACACCGGTACGAGAGAGGTCACCGAGGCGACGCGAGCAGACAGCGGATTCTTGGGCGAGCTGTGCAGCAAGTGGGAGGACGCGTGCCTACGTCATTCCACGCCCGAGACGCGCAAGGTGTGCCTGCGAATCGGGGTCGTGCTGCACGAAGATTCGGTCTTCGTCAAGGCAACGTCCCTCGTCGCCAAGCTTGGTCTCGCCGCACCGTTGGGCAGTGGCAAGCAGTACATCAGTTGGATCCACGCCCAAGACCTGATCAAATTGGTCGAGTGGTGCATGTTCGAGCCCGTGACCGGCCCGATCAACGCTTGTGCCCCGCACCCTGTGACAAACGCCGACTTTATGTCCGGACTCAGGCGCCTGTACGGCCGACCTCCGGTGCCGTCCGTTCCCGCACCCCTCGTGCGGCTCGTCACATCGCTAGTCGGCAAGGAGCCCGAGTTGCTCTTGACTGGTCAACGGGCCATCCCAGAGATCGCCCAGGCGAGAGGTTTCAGGTTCCGCTTCCCCGAGATCCAAGGGGCTCTCGACGACGTCCTTCACGCCGTTCCGACGGTATGGAAGACGGCTTAGGCCAAGACTGCCTCGGCGGTAGAATGAAGGGGTCCGATGAGCTCCCCTACCACCCCCGCAATGCGCGTCGAGCGCGAAGAACTGAACCCCTGCACGATCGTCCTCAAGGTCGCCTGCAGCCCCGAACAGGTTCAGGCAGGGGTCAAAAAGGCGATCAAGACGCTCTCGAAGCGGTACAAGGTGCCGGGCTTTAGGCCGGGTACAGCGCCGCTGGGAGTGCTCGAGCAGATGCTCTCGCCCCAGGACATCGATGCGTTCGCCCAAGAGGAGACGATCAACGCAAGCTTCAAGGCCGCGGTGCAACAGGAGAACCTGCAAGTCGTCGACCAGGCCCAGATTGAAAACGTAGAGTTCGACCGTGCGGGAGAAAGGTGCGAGTACACGGTCAAGGTGCCGCTCGCGCCAAAGGTCGTTCTCGGGCCCTACAAGGGGCTGAAGTCCGAAACTGTCCGCATCGAGGTGAGCGACGACGAGGTCGGCCGACAGATCGACGAGCTAAGGTCTCGGAGCGGAAAGAAGAAGGCGGTGGACCGTGGGATCGGTGAAGGCGACAACGCGCTCGTCAACATTAAGGTCGAGGGTGTGGAGGGTGACGGCCGCAACTTCATGGTCGTCGCGGGACAGACGTTCCCCGATCTAGACGCTGCGCTCATCGGCATGAAGACCGACGACATCAAGTCGGTCGAGCTTGGGTTTCCAGAGGGGTTCGCCGAGGCCGACCTCGCGGGGAGCAGCCACAAATGTACAGTCACTGTGCGGTCGGTCAGCGCGGTCGAACTGCCAGAGTTAGACGACGACTTTGCAAAGAGCCTGCAACTCGAGAACCTCGACGAACTTAAGTCGAGGATCAAGGAGAACATCCACTTCGCGAAGTCCAAGCTCGCGCAGGAGATGGTCAACGAGCGGTTGCTCGATGCACTGCTCGCCAACAGCACCGTCCACGTTGCCGACACCCAGTGGGAGAAGGTCGCCCAGCGCAGGCTGGCCGAGATGCGGGAGGAGCTGCACCAACAGGGCGCGACCCTCGAGGAGTACGCAAAGCAGAACGGCATGACCGAAGCCGAGCTTATGGAGCGGCAGACGGCCGAGGCGAGGGTCCAGGTCCAGCGGGCGGTTCTGCTCCAAGAGGTCTTCAACCGGGAGGAAATGAAGATCACCGACAGGGACACGAACGAGCAGTTCCTGAGGATAGCGTATGAGAACCAGGTGCCCGAGGCCGAGCTGAAAAAGTTCGCCAAGGACTTCGGCCCCCAGATCCGCGATGAGATCGTCTACCGAACCATTTATGCCAAGGTGATGGCAATGCTCAATGAGAGCGCCGATATCACCGAGCTTGACCCTGCCAAGGCCTAGTCCAGGTTCAAATGGGCTCATTCGACCCTGAGACTCGGGCACTTTGAGGCCAACAATTGGATTACAGCCGCATAGGAACCAGCAAGAATATGAAAGAAACAGGAATGGGTGTCCCGTTCGTCATCGAGCAGACCTCGCGCGGCGAGCGAAGCTACGACATCTGGTCGAGGCTGCTCAAAGACCGGATCGTGTTCCTCGGTACGGCGATCGACGACTATGTGGCGAACCTGCTGATCGCCCAGCTCCTCTTCCTGGAGAAGGAAGACCCGGACAAGGACATCGAGTTCTACATCCACAGCCCAGGCGGGCACGTCAGCGCCGGCCTGGCCGTCTACGACACCATGCAGATGATCAAGCCCGACGTGGCGACCATGTGCGTGGGGCAGGCCGCCTCGATGGGCGCCGTCCTGCTGGCCGGGGGCAAGAAGGGCAAGCGATACGCCCTCAAGAACAGCCGGGTGATGATCCACCAGGTGAGCGGCGGAGCCCAAGGGTCAGTGGCGGATATGAAGATCGCCCTGGCTGAGGCTGACCGCTACATGGACACCCTCATGAAAATCCTGGCTGAGGCGTCTGGAAAGGATGAGGACCAGGTAAGAAAGGACTGCGACCGCGACCACTTTATGTCGGCGGACGAGTCTTTGGCCTACGGTTTGATTGATAAGGTGCTTGAGCCGGGATCCCGGTAGTTTTCGGTAAGGACTGGTCATATGGCGCGATTTGAAGACAACAACCGGTGCTGCCTCTGCGGCAAGCCAAAAGAAGAGGGCAGGAAGATCATCGTCGGCCTGCACGGCGCGGTCTGTTCGGACTGCGTGAGCCTATGCAACGACATCCTGCTGACTGGTGGAGACGGGCCATCGCCCGCTCAGCGCCGAGGCGACCTCGGGCACGACGGCGGCAAAGCCGAGCTTGCTGAATCCAAGCGCAAGGAGATCCCCAAGCCCAAGGACATCGTCGAGTATCTGAGCGGTTACGTGATCGGACAGGAGCACGCCAAGCGCGCTCTTTCGGTCGCGATCTACAACCACTACAAGAGAATCCACGACCAAGTCAAGGACGACGACGTCGAACTGCAGAAGAGCAACATCCTGATGGTCGGCCCGACCGGCTCGGGCAAAACGCTTCTTGCACAGACCTTGGCGCGCATGCTCGAGGTCCCGTTCGCGATGACCGACGCGACCGCCCTCACAGAGGCCGGCTACGTGGGTGAGGACGTCGAGAACATCCTGCTCAAGCTCTACCAAGGCGCAGAGCAGATGGACCCCCGCAACGCCAAGCAACTTTGCGAGCGAGGCATCATCTACGTCGACGAGATCGACAAGATTGGCCGCAAGACGGACAACCCATCGATCACGCGAGACGTGAGCGGCGAGGGCGTGCAGCAGGCGCTTCTGAAGATCCTGGAGGGCACGATCGCCAACGTCCCTCCGCAGGGCGGCCGAAAGCACCCGCAGCAGGAGTACATCCAGATCGACACCTCGAACATCCTGTTCATCTGCGGCGGGGCCTTCGAGGGGCTGGCCGAGATCATCATGCGGCGCCAGAAAGAGAATGTGCTCGGGTTCCGCTCGGACCCGCAAAGCAAGGCCGACCGCAAGAAGGACGTCCTGAGGGCAGTGATGCCGGACGACCTGCTCCAGTTCGGGCTCATCCCCGAGTTCATCGGCCGTCTGCCGGTGATCACATCGCTCGACGAGCTCGACGAGGACACTCTGCTCCGCATTCTTACCGAGCCCCGCAACGCGATCGTCAAGCAGTACCAGAAGTTCTTCGAGCTTGACGACGTCGAGCTCGAGTTCCACGAGGGCGCGCTTCGCGAGATCGCCAAGGAGGCGATCAAGCGCAAGACTGGCGCCCGCGCCTTGAGGGCGATCATCGAGAACATCATGCTCGAAGTCATGTACGAGGTGCCTTCCAGCGTTGACGTCAAGAAGGTCGTGGTGCCGGAGGGCATCCTGACCTCAAAGGCCGAGCCGATGCTGCTCACAGCCGAGCAGGTGAAAGAGGCCAGCTAGCTTACGGGCCAGCAAAAAGGCTACCGGGATTTAGGCCAGAACCGCCCGCACCCTGTCAATGGTGCGGGCGGTCTTCGTTTGCCGTTGGTGAATAAGCACCGTAGGTCGGGCTTGGGAGCCCGCTCCTAATTTGAACAGGCTGGTTTTGCGGTTATGTATTTGATCAATTGGAACCCGAACGCTTCGTGCATCGAGGCGAGTTTTGGCGGCTGCATCACGAACGGTGAGGCCGAAGTGTTTTTGGAGGAGCTGCGCGAGCAGCTCGCCCAGTGCCAAGGCAGGGAGTTCTGTCTGGTGCTCGACTATGCGACCACGAAGCGGCTCGACCCGCACGTCCTTGAGACGTTCGCATCGGCTCGCGAGGCGAGCCGGATCGCTGGCGCGACGAAAGTAATATTTGTCGCACGCGACGAG
>JANWJY010000019.1 GCA_025451715.1 Fimbriimonadaceae bacterium
CGCCGAGCTTCCAGTCGAGGTGCTCCGACAGCTTGAACCAAACTCCGGCGTAACTCCATCGGTAGAGCGTGTACACGAGGAAGAGCCCGCCAAAGAACATGATCTCGGTGACGAGGAAGGTCCACATCCCGACGATGTAGCTTTCCTGCTGCTGCTCGATCGTCTCATACTGGCCGTAGACGACGTCCTGGCCGGGCTCGTGGTGGTGCGCGTGCTCTGCCATTACGACTTCCCTCCGGTCGGTTCGAGCGCTTGCTCTTGCTCCTCGCTCGGGTAGTTGTACGCTGGCTCGGTCACGACGAACGGCTCACTGAAGTTGAGCGTGACGGGCGGGCTCGCGGCCCTCTCCCACTCCAGGCCCTTGGCGCCCCACGGGTTCTGCGGCGCCCTCTGGCCTTTCAGCAGCGACGCCGTGAGATAGAACGCGGGCATGAGGAACCCGATCGCGAGGATGGACGCGCCGAGCGTCGACATGATGTTGTAGACCTCCCAGCTCGGTTCGAAGTAGTAGTAGTGGTACCGGCGAGGCATGCCCAGGTAGCCGAGGATGAACTGCGGGAAGAACGTAAAGTTGAACCCGGCGAAGATCACGATCGCGGAGAAGCGGCCCCAGAACTCGCTGTACATCCTTCCGAACATCTTGGGCCACCAGAAGTGCACGGCGCCCAAGAACGCGATGGTCGAAGACCCCACCATGACGTAGTGGAAGTGCGCGACGATGAAGTAAGTGCCGGTCAGGTGGACGTCGGTGTCGAGCGCAGCAAGGTACAGGCCGGTCAGGCCGCCGATGAGGAACAGGCCGAGGAACGCGATCGCGTAGACCATCGGGGTCTTGAGCTCGATGTGGCCCTTGTACATAGTGAACGCCCAGTTGAACACCTTGATGGCCGAAGGTACGGCGACGAGGAACGTGATGAACGAGAAGATCACGCCGAGGTACACGGACTGGCTGCTGACGAACATGTGGTGGCCCCAGACCAGGAAGCCCAGGCCCGCGATCGCCAGCGACGAGAACGCCACGAAGTGGTAGCCGAACACTGGACGGCGACTAAAGGCGGAAATCAGCTCCGAGATCACGCCCATGCCGGGCAGGACCATGATGTAGACCGCCGGGTGCGAGTAGAACCAGAACATGTGCTGGAACAGCACCGGGTCGCCGCCGATCTCGGGGCTAAAGATGCCGATGCCGAGGGTGCGCTCCAGGATGACCAGGAACAGCGTGATCGCGACGACCGGCGTGCCGAGCATCATGAGGAGGCTCGTCGCATAGTGCGCCCACACGAACAGCGGCATCCGGAACCAGGTCATGCCCGGCGCGCGCATCTTGTGGACCGTCACGATGAAGTTCAGCCCAGTAAAGATCGAGGAGAAGCCCGCAATAAAGATCGCGGTTAGAGCGATCGTGATCTGGGTGTCGGAGTAAAGCGAGCTAAGCGGCGTGTAGAAGGTCCATCCTGCGTCGAAGCCGCCCATCGCCAGCGCGCAAAGGATCAGCGCGCCCGCAATGATGTACAGGTACCAACTCAGCAGGTTCAGGCGCGGGAAGGCGAGGTCCCTTGCTCCGACCTGTATCGGTAGAACGAAGTTGCCGATCGCCGCGGGGATCGACGGCAGCAGGAAGAAGAAGATCATCACGACGCCGTGCGCCGAGAACATTTTGTTGTATGACTCGGAGGTGAGCAGAAGCCCTTGCGAGGAGGTCAGCTCGAGCCGCACCAGGCCCGCCGCGATGCTGCCGATAAAAAAGAAGAACGTGATCGAGATCAGGTAGAGGACCGCGATCCGCTTGTGGTCGGTCGTGAGAAGCCAGGACGCGATCGTATGGTCCGCGTTCAGATAGTTCTTCTCTGGGCTCTGCCTCGTTGCGACCGCCGTGCTCACTTGCGTGCACCTCTCTGTTCGAATTGCGTTGCCGGGGCGGATACGCGGTCGTTCGCCGTGTCTGTCGAGTTCCTGGCGGCACCGATCTCTCCGGTCGGCTGCCTATCTGGCTGTTCGTACTCCTTCATAAGCCCGCCGCCGCCGGTCGTGCCAAGGCTCTTGATGTACTCGGTCAGTTCCAATACCTGTTCCTCTGTGAGCTGGCCCTTGTACGCCGTCATCGTGTTGATATAACCCCGCGTGAGCCGGTCATAGGGCGTGAGGATCGACTCGCGCACGTACGCCTCATCGGCAACCGCGGTCGAGCCGTCGTTGAACGCTCGCGTCCGACCGATCAGCCCGTAGAGCGTTGGGCCGCGCTCGGTATCGGTCTCCGTGTGGCAGTTCCCACACCCCTTCTTGTCGTAAAGCCTTTGGCCGGCTGCAACCATCGTTTCAGTCGTGTTGAACCGGTCGCCGTCTTTCTCCAGCCACTTCGCATAGTCCTGCTGGCTCATGACGAAGACCTTGCCAACCATCTCGCTGTGCTGCGTGCCGCAGTGCATGGCACAGAGCATCTTGTACTCGCCGATCTTCGTCGGCGTGAAGTGCAGCGCCGTGTACCGGCCAGGGACGACGTGGAACTGGGTCCGAAACTCGGGCAGGAACATCGCGTGGAGAACGTCCTGTGAGATCATCGTCATCTTGATCGGCTGGCCGACCGGCACGTGCAGCTCGTTGTTCTCCCGGATGCCATTCATGTGCTGGATGTGCCACATCCACTGTTTGCCGATCACGAAAATCTCGGTCGCGTTCGCAGGCATCGTGCGCTGCTTCATGAAGCTGTACGTCGCCCACAGGAAGATCGCAACAGCCAGCACGAGCGGGATTGCGGTCCATGTCAGCTCGAGCCCGAGGTGGCTGTCCATCTGGTTCTTACGGCTCGCCGTCGATCCCTTGCGGTACCGCACGACCATGAACCCGACGATGACGACGACGAGCAGCGTGAAGAATATGGTCAGGCCCGTGATCGTCCAGAAGAGCGCGTCGTAGCGGTACGCGTGCTCCGACGCCTGTTCTGGCATGATAGGGAACTGTTTCATCTAAGCTCCTTCATTGCCTCCATCGTCGCCGGGCATCAGAGCCTTCGTCTTGTATTTCAATGTCATGTAAACGACCGATACGGTCAACAGGACGAGCGTGAACATCGCCGCCAGGTTGAGCGCCTTCATGATGTTGAGCGTCCGCTGCCCTGTGAGGGGGTCGATCTGGATGCAGTTCCAGACCGAGGTGTCCTCGACCTTGATCCCGACCCTGCCCTTGGCGGCCTCCTTGATCGAGTCGAGCAGGAGCTGTTGCGGATACTCCGTCTCGAGGAAGTACTTCGAGACCTGCCCCTGCGGCGTGAGCACGATCGCCGCCGCCGGGTGATCCACCTCGCCCGTCTCGTCGTCGAAGCTGAAGCGGAACCCGACAGAGTCGGTCAGTTTCTTGATCGTCGCCAGGTCGCCCGTGAGGAAGTGCCACGCCTCTTCCGCCCCACGCCTGTTGTACATGTCGAGGATCACCATCTTGCGAGCGGCGGCCAGTTCCGGCCCTTCGGTGGGCTTGATCGAGAACGTGATCACGTCGAAATCTCTGCCGACCGAGTCCTTTTTGAACTGGTGCAGCGCGTCGGCCATTCCCGTTAGCTCGAGGTTGCAGACGCCAGCGCACTGGAAAAACACCGGCATCAGGATCACGGGTCTGCCCTTGAACAGCTCGCGAAGCTTGACTTTCTTTCCTGTGTCGTCGGTGAACACGAGGTCCATCGGGATGTAGTCGTTGAGCTTCTGGTCTACACCGATCTCCGATTGCGACGCCTTCATCGCACGCTGACCCGAGCCAGGCTGAATGCTCGTCTTTGGCGGATAGAACTGCGCCGACGCGACGGTCGCGAACAGGCATAGGACAATGCTGAGTCGCCTCACTGTCCGCCACCTCCCGGTCTCGATAGTGACGAGTCGACGGCCGTGCCTGGTGCCGCCGGGTCGACGCCCGTCACTGACTGGGGCGCGCCGTGGGTCGAGGACTGCGGCAGGCCCTCGCTCAAGACCTTCTCCATCGCGGCACTGATCGGGATCCGCACGACGCCTTTGTCCTTGTCCACCCAGCTTGCATGGTCCGTCTTGGCCGCCTCTTCCGCGCGCAGGTCGTGGATGTCGGTCTTCGCCGTCAAGTTCGTCTGTAGCAACGGGTACGGATCACTCGGCGCAGCGCGGCGCTCTGGCAACGGTTGCTTGCCCGTCGTCCTGGTGCCTTCGTACCGGTCGATCGCGGCCATGATGCCCCACGCGACGAGCCCGACGACGAAGCACGAGAAGAAGAGGAAGAACGCGTGCAACGCGGTCTTCTCGACCGGCACGTCGCGCGGGTCGTAACCGAGCTTCTCTATCTCGCTTAGGACTTCAGGATCGTCTTGTTCATGCTCATGCATGGTCAGTCGCCTCCTTGAGCTGCGGTTGGTTCTTCACAAGCAAGGGCGCCTGCGTGACGAACATAGAATAGAGGAAGCACCACACGCCGCCGAAGAACAGCAGCCCGCCTATGTCGGAGAGCCGCGGCCACACGGAGTGCGTGCTAAACATCGGATACACGTTGTAGTGAAGGTCGAGGAAGCGGACGAGCAGGATGATCACGCCGATGACTGCGAGGTTCCTCGGCTCGCGCTTCATCCTGGGCGACAGCAAAAGGAGGAACGGAACGAAGAACCCGCCGGCGATCAGGAGCGCGCCGATGTTCTCGAACCCGTCCTGGCGCCGCTCGACCCAGTAGCTGATCGTCTCGGGCAGGTTGCCCGACCAGATGATGAGGTACTGGCTGAAGCTGAAGTACGCCCACAGCAGCGTCATCGTGAGCATCAGGTTGCCGATGTCCTTGGTGAGCTGTGGGGTCACGACGCGCGCGAACGGCTCGGTCTTCGCCTGCGTGCCGACGACGATCGCCACCACCGACATCGCCGCGAGCCCCATCTGAACGAGGAACCAGATGCCGTACATCGTGCTGTACCACTCGGGCCGCATCGACATCACCCACATGGTCATCGCGAAGTTGACGAACAGCACGAAGAACGGGAAGAACCCACTGCTCCAGTTCGTGCGCCACCGCAGGAACTTCTTGTCCCCCGTCTCGTCCTCGCTCTTCAGCCACGTCTCGTTGCGGTAGGCGAAGAAGATGAACACGAGGAACGTCACGACCGTCAGGACCGGGAACATGTTGAGGAAGTCCATCTTGTGCGCGACGACTCTGATCTGCTGCTCTTCCGCATGCGTCCACGGGTACAGGTCGCCCTTGAACATCGTCGCGATCGGAACGAACCCGAGCGCGAACACGGCAAGCATCTTCCATCCGCCGCCTGCCTCGAGCAGCCTCATCACCGGATAGCCCCAGCTCCCCTTCGCCATGTGGTGCAGGAGCGAGAGCGCGAAGCACCCGAACGTCATGCACCCCCAGAAAATCCAGCCGTAGAAGTAGCCCTGCGCGAACACTTGCTGCTCGCCGAACTTCATGAACAGCAGCACAGCACCGACGACGAAGGCCAGCAGACCGATCGCCTGGAACCGCGTGTGGAACCGCGTCTGCTCCATTAGTGTCCGCCCTCCTCGGTCGCAGCAGGCTCTTCGTGCCCGCCTCCCTTTGCCTTCTTGATCAGCTCTTCCATCGTCATGTCGAGATCGCCGCGATTCTCAGCCGGTACGTCGGAGATCGAAGCGTTTTGGCTCCGCTGCAAGACGCGGATGTACGAGACGATCGCCCAGCGGTCTTCCACCGGGATCCGGTCGCTGAACGGGAACATCGCGCCATAGCCGTTTGTGATCACATCGAAAAAGTGGCCGACCGGCATCTCGCGCAGGCGGTCCGTGTGGTACGTGGCCACCGGCCGTTCGACCTTAAAGCCGCGCTGAGCGATCATGCCTTCTCCGTCTCCGACAGCACCGTGGCAGTGGCGGCAGAACACGTTGAACCGCTCTTGGCCGCGCGCGATCAGCTCCGCCGTCACCGCGACCGGCATCTGCTCGATGAGCTTGCCGTCGACATAGCCGCGGTAGAGCGCGCCGTCCTGCTTCTTCTGGCCGAACGGCACCGTGCCTTTCACGGGCAGACGGCTGCTGCTCTCGTCCGCAAAGAAGTCAGACTTCTCCTGCGCCTTGTACTTCGGCTGTTGCCACATGTCCCAGTGGCAGCCGGCCACGGAGAGCACGAACAAGGCATAGCACGCGAGCCTCAGTATCTTGCTCATCAATATCCCTCCGAAGTCTCGATGTACTCGACCGAGTCCGCGCCGAGCGACTCCATGAAGCTGCGCACCTTTTCCTTCTCAAACTGAGGGTCGGTGGCTTCGATGCACAGCGAGTAGGCGTCCTGCGAGGCCCTCACGCCCGCCTCAGCGTTGAAGATCGGGTGGTGCGGCTTTGGTAGGCCGTTGAGGGCGAGCATGCCGAACGTCGCGGCGAAGGCCGAGAACAGGATCGTGCACTCGTAGAACACGGGTAGGAACGCGGGAAGGCTGAACAGCGGCTTGCCGCCCACGTTGTGGGCGTAGGCGATCATCGACGCCCACCACTCGAGCCCGAGTCCCGCGCAGATCCCGGTCAGGCCTCCACCGAGCACAAGCCAGCCCAAGCGCGAATCGTCCCACTCGATCGCCTCCACCAACCCCTCGACCGGCATGGGAGAGTACGCGTCCAGGTCGCGGTATCCCGCCGCGTTCGCCTTCTTCGCGGCCGCGAGCAGCCGCTCGGGCGTCGAGAACGATGCGATGTAGCCGTAAGGCTTGGGCGATGAGTCTCGTCCGTGCGACATCTGTTAGACCTTCGCCTCCTCGCCGTGGTGTGCGGCGTGCGCCTTGTCGTGCTCCAGGTGGTGTTTGAGCTCCTTGATCTCGAAGATGTTGATCATCGGGAGGAACCGCACGAACAGCATCATCAGGAACACGAAGAACCCGATCGTGCCGAAGAAGAGGCAGAAGTCCCAGATCGTCGGCGAGTAATAGCCGAACGAGCTGGGGAGATAGTCGCGCGTGAGCGACATCGGGATGATCACGAACCGCTCGAGCCACATCCCGAGGCTGATGACGAGGCTCACGAAGAACAGGTACTTGAAGTTGCGACGCAGCTTGGGTATCCAGAGCCCCTGCGGGATCGCGACGTTGCACACGATCAGCAGCCAGTACGCCCAAGAATACGGGGCGTCGAACAGGTGCATCTTGTTGTAGATCAGCGAGAGCTCGACCGGCGCCCCGCTATACCAGGCGTAGAACCATTCCATCGCGTAGCCGTACGCCACGATAAGTCCGGTGGCGAGCATCACCTTCGCCATCCAGTCGAAGTGCTTCATCGTGATGAAGTCCTCGAGCTTGTACCACTTGCGCAGTGGGATCGCGAACAGGATGACCATCGCAAACCCCGCGTACACCGCGCCGGCGACGAAGTACGGCGGGAAGATCGTCACGTTCCAACCTGGAACGATCGACATCGCAAAGTCGAAGGACACGATCGAGTGCACCGACAGCACGAGCGGGGTCGAGATTCCCGCGAGGATGATCGACGCGTGCATGTAACGGTGCCAGTGCTTCGCCGAGCCCCTCCAGCCCATCGAGAGGATCCCGAAGGTGATCTGTGCCGCTCGCTTCTTCGCTCGGTCGCGCAGCGTAGCAAAGTCAGGGATCAGGCCGACGTACCAGAACAAGAAGGAGACCGTGAAGTATGTCGAGACTGCGAACACGTCCCAGATCAGCGGCGACCTGAACTGCGGCCAGAGCGCCATCACGTTTGGGTACGGAAACAGCCAATATGCGACCCATGGGCGTCCCGTATGCAACAGCGGGAACAGCCCCGCGCACATGACCGCGAAGATCGTCATCGCCTCAGCGAAGCGATTGATCGAGTTGCGCCACTGCTGACGCAGCAGAAGGAGGATCGCCGAGATCAGCGTGCCTGCGTGGCCGATGCCGATCCACCAGACGAAGTTGATGATGTCGAAGCCCCAGCCAACGGGCTGGTTGTTGCCCCACACGCCGATGCCGTTGAACAGCAGCACCGTGATCGCCAGCAGCATGATGTTGACGAATGTGAACCCCATCAGCGCCGTCACCATCCAGGGGCTGGTCTTGAGCCCGAACGGCGCCTTCATCGGCGGGTACATGTGGCGCTGCTGATCCAGCACTACGCCGCCGATCGACTCGTCGATCGACAGTTCCGTGTGCTCGCCTGTTAAGAGCCTCTCGTCCAATTGGTCCTTCTGGGCCATCTACGCCTTGATCTCCTGGTTGGGGTTGGTCACGCGCGCCAGGTACACCGTGCGCGGCTTGGTGTTCAGCTCGTGGTCGAGCAGCTTGTAGCTGCGCTTGTCGGCCAGCCGCTGCGCCACGCCGCTCGTCGCGTCGTTCTTGTCGCCGAACACGATCGCATGGCTCGGGCACGCGTCCATGCACGCCGTGGTCACTTCGCCGTCCTTGATCTTGTCACCGCGCTTCTTCGCCTCGATCCTTGCATGGCTGACCCGCTGGACACAGTACGTGCACTTCTCCATCACGCCGCGGCCGCGGACCGTCACGTCCGGGTTCTGCAAGAGCAGCTTGACCGGGACGTCGTTGTGGTTGCCGTAGTTGAGGAAGTTGAACCGCCGCACCTTGTAGGGGCAGTTGTTGCTGCAGGAGCGGGTCCCGACGCAGCGGTTGTAGACCATCTGATTGATGCCTTCCTTGCTGTGCGTCGTCGCGGCCACCGGACAGACCGGCTCGCACGGAGCGTTCTCGCAATGCATGCACGTCACTGGCTGGAAGCGGATGTCCGGGTTCTTCACCGGCCACTCGCTCGTCTCGCCGCTGCCCGCGTAGTACCGGTCGATCCTGATCCAATGCATCTCGCGGCCACGCTGAACCTGGTACTTGCCGACGGTGGGGATGTTGTTCTCCGACTGGCACGCCACGACGCACGCGTTGCAGCCCGTGCACAGCGTCAGGTCGATCGTCATTGCCCACTGATAGTGCTCTGGACTGTTGAACCCTTGCGACTCGACCGCGGACTGCGGGAACACCTTGCCTAGGACAGGGTTCGAGCCGATCATGTCGTCGTCGTAGAGCGACGGGTTGTCGTAGTGGTGGATCTCTCCGTCTGCGAGGAACTTCGAGAGCGTCATCTCCTCGAGGATCTCGCGCTCGGAGTCGATCTCCGTCATGTCGATCGTGTTGTGGAACTGCGCGTTCGCCAGCGGATAGTCCCTCTCCGTGACCTCGAACTTTGCCCCGTTCGCGACGATCCACGGGTTCGAGCGCTGTCCAGAGCGCAACAGGGGGTATGCGCTGAATCCGCCGCCTTCGAAGTCGTCGATCGAGTCCATCAGCGGGAGCATGATCTTGCCGCCGCGCGTCCGGCCGTAACCCAGGTGCACCAGAACCACACCATCCGCCATGCCGTGGATGACGTTGACGGCGGCCTCGACCCTTCGACCGTCGACGGTGATCGCCACGACGTCCGCGTTACGGTCGGCAGGGATGAATCCGTACTTCTTGTCGATCTCCACGCCCATCTGAGTCGCTGTGGTGTGGCTCATGAACGCCGCGTTGTCCCACGTCAGGTTGCTTATGGGCTTTGGAAGCTCCTGCAGCCAGCCGTTGTTCGCAAACCTTCCGTCGTGGACCGTGGGGTCGGGCATGATCACGAGCTCGGTGCCCGTTGCATCGTCGGCGATGAAGGAATCGACCAGCCCCGTCGAGACGCTGACCGGAGGGACCGCCGTCGCCGGCCGGGGCAGAACGCCGCTAGCGAGCGAGGCCTCCCAGAAGTCCTTGAACGCGCCGTCCGCCATTCCTACGCGCCACGTCGACTGGACGATCTCGAGCCCTTCGCGTGCGCCACCGTTCAGCGCTTCGAGCAGCTCGATCTCGCTCCTCGAGTCGTACAGCGGCTCGATCGTCGGCTGCTGAATGCTCACCGTTCCGTCGAACGCGACGCCGTCACCCCAAGCCTCCAAGAAGTGGCTCAGTGGCAACTGCCAGTCGCAGAGAACGCCCGTCTCGTCGTCGTGCATTCCCAAGTGCGCCTTGAAGCCGACTTTGGCTAGGGCGCCGGCAAAGTCCAGATCGGCGGGAGCGTTGTAGGCCGGATTCCCGCCCAGGATGAACAGTGCTTTCACTTGACCCGAGTCCATGGCCGCTACGAGCGATCCGATGTCTCCCGCGGCGGCGCGGACCGGAGCCGAGTGCACGACGGTCTGGCCGAAGTTGCCGAGGTGCTCGTTGATCGCGTGCACCAAGACGTGCACCTCCGCCGGCTGGTGCGACCCGGTTACCACGGCGCTCGCGCCGCGGTTTGCCGCAAGGTCGTTAGTAAGCGCGCTCATCCAGGACTCCTCGACCCCCGCAGGGACCGGTGAGGCAGAGACACCCACAACCCCGAGCCTTCCTGCGAGCGCTTTCGCGAACGCCATCATGTGCGAGGCGCGCAGAGGGAGCCTGTGGTCTGCCACAACGCCGATCGTCGTCGGAGCGCACTCCACGGCATAGATGCGGTTCATCTCCGTCGCGCCCCCACTGAGGTCGCGCCGCGCCATGATGTCGCGTTGGTATCGGACTGCCGC
>JANWJY010000020.1 GCA_025451715.1 Fimbriimonadaceae bacterium
GCGCCCTTTTTGTTCTCTCGTGCCTAACCCTCGGCTGTCGAGGGCTCTATAACGGCCGAAACGCGGGCGACCGAATCGGCAGGGAACCCGCCTTTCTGCGCGTGTTGCCTGACAAGGTCCTCGTTCGCCGCATAGTAGACGCAATAGATCTTGTCGTCTGTCACGTAGCTGTGGATCCACTGGATCGCAGGGCCCATCTCAGCGAGGACGCTGCACGACTTCTGAGAGACGCCGACGAGGTCGGACTTCGAAAGCTTGCCGGCTCCGGGAATGTTTCGTTCGATGACGTATTTAGGCATTGGTTTGCTCCATTGAGCTGTCAGTCGCTTACTGGGGCGATCCGTCACAAGCTACTTTGCCTTTCGCCGCTTCGCAGGCTTCGGCGCGTCCTCCCACGAGGCGAAGACGACCTCCTTTGCCAGCTTCTTGCTAAGCTTGTTCAGCCGGACCAAGAACCCTGGCCAGCCGTCGTAGTGGGGGGTCGTGTAGAACACTTCAGGGTGCCGTTCTAGGAGCCGGTCGTGTGTGCCCCAGTCGAGCTTGAGGGCGAGCGTCTCGCCGTCCTTCTTCGGGGCGAACATGAACCGCCCCGACCGCTTGACCGCTGGATCGCCGTACATCAGTGCCTCCTCAGTTTCCGGCATCGCAAGGGCGATTGCAACCAGTTCGTCGTATTCCACTGGGTGTCGAGTGTGGCACGTAACCGCTTTCCCAGTATTAGTACTGGGGACAACAGCGAACTCATTTCGCAGGAATGAATTACGGCTGTTAGCGGCGAAACGTCCGCGTGGAGATGGATTTAGAATGAAGCCTGTTTTGAAGTTTACGTTGGTATGTGCGGCGTTAACGGTCGCGTCAATTGGCCAATCCCAGATTTTCGTGTTCACCGCTAACCTCGACGGAGCCTCCGAGGCACCACCAAACTTTTCGCCGGGTACGGGCACTACGACCGTCACGATGAACACCACATTGACCACGATGCGGGTGCAGGTGCAGTTCCAGAACCTGGTCGGGACTACGACGGCGTCGCACATCCACGCGCCGACCGCGACCCCGTTCACAGGAACTGCCGGCGTGGCGACCGAGCTCCCGTCGTTCACTGGTTTTCCGCTGGGTGTCACAAGCGGCACGTACGATCACACGTTTGACATGACGCTTGTGGGCAACTGGAACGCGACGTTCCTTGCGAACAACGGAGGAACACCTGGAGCGGCGTTTACCGCGTTCCTCGGATACATGAACCAAGGGCGCACATACTTGAACATCCACTCAACCGAGTACACCGGCGGTGAGATCCGTGGGTTCCTCGAACCGGTACCCGAGCCGGCTTCGATCATCGCCCTTGGTCTCGGTGCTGCGGCGCTGTTGCGCCGACGAAAGAAGTCAGCCTAAGCGAGCAGGCAGACAAACAGCAAAGCGCGGGGTCACGTAGCGACCTGGCGCTTTGTTGTTCGACCGTGTGTCACCGAGCTCTCGACGTTTCGCGTACCAGGTTTTTCGTTATAGAAAGGGACCTTTTCCTCTAATTCGTCTCGCCCTGAGTGAGTCAAAACGGGCCTGGTGTCGAAAGGAGTAGGTGTGTCCTATGAAAAAGCACTCAGTCATCACCCTTGCCCTTCTTGCTACTGCCTTCCTATTCGGTGGGTGTCAGCCCGCAGGGGAGACGGACGTAACTGTAACGAGGCCGCAGCAGATGTCGGCGAACGGTATCTCAGCCGAGGAACTCTGGCTCCGGCTCGCGATGCGCGACCTATGGGCCGACCATGTCTGGCTCACACGCGACTACATCAACAGCGCGGCCACCGACCATCCCGACAAGGAGACAGTCGCGGAGCGGTTGCTTAAGAACCAGGACGAGATCGGTAGCGCGGTCAAGCCGTACTTCGGCGACGAGGCCGGAGACAAGCTCACCGCCTTGCTGCGAGAGCACATTTTGATCGCGACGGAGGTCGTGGCCTTCGCCAAGGTGGGCAACGATGCCGGGCTCAAGACCGCGAACGCGAAGTGGTCCGCCAATGCGAACGAGATCGCAGACTTCCTCAATGGAGCGAACCCTGATCACTGGCATAAGGATGAGATGCGCGCTATGATGCAGGAGCATCTGAAACTGACGACTGACGAAGCCGTCGCACGCCTGAAGAGCGACTGGAAGGGAAACATCCAGGCGTTTGACAAGGCGCTCGACCAGGCGATGGCGATGGCTGACATGTTGAGCGACGGCCTGGTCGCTAAGTTCCCTGAGAAGTTCTAGCAGCTAGTTCGCTTCGCCCCTCTTCTCGCTTCAATGCAGGAGGGGCGAGGCTGTGTCTAACGCGTTGCGGAACAGACAAACAAGTCTGGAATTGCGCTTGGATTCCGTATACTGTCTCGCACAATGGCCTTTGCCGAACTTCTCGGGATCTGCCTTGCCGCCGGGCTCGGGCAAGGACTGTCGGTGGACGCGAACCAGACGCGGGGTCTCGGCGGTCAAACCCCGCACGAGACTTACGGCGATCCGTACATGGGCTCGCTGTCCGCCACTAAGTTGCCAGGAAGAATCGTACGGCGAGGCGGATTCACAAGCGTGCAAGTTAACGTGGACGAGTTCGGGGGCAACATCGTCGGTGATGCGGCCAATGAGCCGTCTATCGCCGTCAGCTCCCTAGATCCGAACGTCATCGTGATCGGCTGGCGGCAGTTCGACAACATCGCGTCCAACTTCCGTCAGGCCGGAGTAGGCTACAGCCACGATTCGGGCGCGTCTTGGACCTTTCCCGGTGTCCTCGACCCAGGAATCTTTCGCAGCGACCCTGTGCTCGGTTCGGACGCCTTGGGCAACATCTACTACAACAGCCTCAGGGTCGTCGGCGACGACTACAAGTGCGACACCTACGTCTCAAGCGATGGAGGCGTCACCTGGTCCGTTCCGCACTTCAGCCTCGGTGGAGACAAGGCTTGGTTCACGATCGACACGACGGGCGGCATCGGTCAAGGCCACGTCTATCAGGCTTGGAGCACAGCGGGGACCAGCTACTTTCCAAATCAGTTCTCTCGCTCGACGAACGGCGGAGTCAACTGGATGAACCCGGTCGAGATACCGCCGCAGAGGCAGACCTGGGGGACTTTGGCCGTGGACCCGAACGGTGACCTGTACGTCTCGGGCCAGCGGAACGGCGCCATCTACGTTTCAAAGTCGACCAATGCGAAGTTCCAGGCGTCGACGCCGACCTTCGACTTCACTGTCGGTGTGCCACTCGGTGGTTCTTTCGTGTCCAACTCAGGCCCGAACCCAGGAGGGCTCGTCGGGCAGGTGTGGGTCGCGGCGGACAATTCGAACACCGCGACTCGGGGCAACGTCTACGTGCTGTCGTCCATGAACCCCCCAGGGAGCGACCCGCTCGACGTCTATTTCGCGCGCAGTCAGGACGGTGGCGCGACGTGGAGCGCGCCGGTCCGTGTCAACGATGATGCGCAGGTGGCGAACGCATGGCAATGGTTTGGCACGATGTCGGTCGCGCAAAACGGTCGGATCGACGCCGTTTGGAACGACACGCGCAGCACGCTGCAGACGACGCAGTGCCAGACCTATTACTCGTACTCGCTCGACGGCGGGCGCACGTGGTCCAAGAACGTTGCAATGACGCCTGTCTGGAACAGCGTCATCGGTTGGCCGAACCAGAACAAGATCGGCGACTACTACCATTTGGTCTCCGACAACTCCGGCTCCGGACTTGCGTACTCCGCGACGTTCAACGGCGAACAGGACGTTTACTACCTACGGATCGAGCCCGAGCCGCCGATCCTGCCGCAGTCGTACTTCCTCCCACGCGGCACATTGATTTCTGGCGTCCTGGCGGACCTCTTCTCGAGCGACGACAGTCAGTTGGTGGTGCAATTGGCTTCTGTGCCCACGGCCGCGGAAGCCCCGGTGCAAGTGGTGGTCGAGGGAACGGCGACCACGGGCTTACCGCTTGAGCTCGGATTCTTGCTCGAGGCGCACGTGTCTTCCCCGAACATCTCGCAGAAGATCGAGCTGTTCAATTACGTCACTGGGGTATGGCAACTGGTGGACACGCGCACAGCGACAGCTGGAGATTCGACCACACACGTGCACGTCACCACCAACCCTGGGCGGTTCATCAGGACCTCGGACCTGCGCGTGGCGGCGCGGATCAGTTACAAGGCGCTCGGCCCGGTCCCGATATTCATCTGGACTGCATCGCTCGACCGCGCGCACTGGACGATCCAGCTCTAACGATGCGCTTGCGAAAGATCCTTCCCACAGGTGGTGAGGGGCGCGGATGGGGAAGTGCGAAACGCTTGCCTCAACCCACGCGTATCAGCTTCTTCTGCAATGAGAAGTATTCGAACCACGTCGCGGCGGAACCGTACTTGCATTGCTCGGCCAGTTCCTTCCCTCGTTCGGTCGAGCCAGCCGGCACCAGCCAGAGAACTTCACCCTTCTTGACGAAGAAGTAGCGGTCGTATGGTTCGCCGCAGTACTTCTCGACGGCCTTGTTGAGCAAGACGACTCCGTCCTTAAGGGTCGCTGTCCTTTTCAGAGTCCACATTCCGAGGCAGCCTCCAGTGCGGAAGGTGACGGGGAACACACCTGCGTCGGGCCCGCCAAAGGAAACGGTGGTGCCTTCAAAGCCTCCACCGACGTGCCACTCGCCGACGAGGCTCTGAGCGTCGGACTGAGGTACCCCTGTAGGGCAGTGGTAGGTCGCGGCCGGCTTCCATCCGGCGAGCCTCTTCTCCATGTAGCTCGACTGGTCAAACCCACCCATGTCTTGGATCTGAGTGGTCTGGAGGGCCAGGAGGAGAAGCACGCCGGTCATGGGTCAATTATAGGGCAATTCGTCGCTCGCACGCTAAAAGAACCCGAGGTACCCCTAGCACCAGCACTCTTACTTCTGCCGGCTCACCATCTCGGCGATCCAAGTCGGTACGTAGGGCGAGGTGCAGCCCTTCGAACACGGATAGTCGCGGTACGCGCCAACCTTCTCGCCGATGGCGACCACGCGCTTGCGGTGCGCGGGGTGGTTCATGCCGATCTCGCCAAGGCAAAAGTTCATCGTCCACTTCGTCAGTTCCGGTGCCTTGCCCATCTCCCTTTCGATCCGGTCCAGCAACACAGACAGGTCGAGGCCAGCAGGATCTTTGATCACGCGCTCGGTCGTTAGGCTCCATCCCGCGCGTGCGGCCGAAGCGTGTTTGTCCTTCATCCACTTTACGCGCAGTGCCTCCTTCTCCGGGTGTTGCTTGACTACGTAGGAGTTCAGCCAGTCGGCCAGCCATGCATAGTCGACATCGCGCACCATCGCGTCCAGCTCCTTTGCCGAGAGCTCCTTTGGCTTGCAGACAAGCGTCGCAAGCAACCGCGCCTCCAAGTTCCCCGTCTTCCATAGCTCCATGGCCAGCGCGTGGTCCGACTTGACCTTCTTCGCGACGTTGCGTACGTCGCCCATCTTGCAGCCGAACACGTCCTTCCCGGCGCCGTTCTTTGCGTAGTATTGGCGCATCTGCTCGGTGCCGAGCGCTTTGAGCTCAGCCATCGCCTGTTTCAGGGTCATGGCGCGATTTTACCGGCATCCCCGAAGAGGGGCCAACCCCCGAGAGACGTGCGTTTCGCCCTGCAACGCATCTCCGCTTCCCGCCGGACGGGGCCCAAATTCTGGAAGAGATTCAACCTTTGGTGCTCGAACCGCGTACTCTATCGGCGTGGGCTCTCTTTCCTTCCTAAGGTTCGCGCGGCGGGTGCCGGGCCTGACCAGGCAGCACGAGTTTCCGAACCTGGAGGCTCTGCTTGAGTCGGAGGGTAAGCCGCACAACACGTTTCGGGTTCTTTCGTACTGCATCCCGCCTGCGGTGCTGTTGTTCGGCGGAGCGTCCGTCTTTCTCGCCGTTTGGACTGGTGCGGCGGACCTCGCTATCTCGATCGGATCGGGCGTGACGGTGGCTTTGGCGGCCACGGCTTGGCTTATCTTCGACCGGCTAGACCGGTCGATCCCGCGCTCGAAGAAGCGCGTGCGCCAGTTGACGGTGAAACTGCTGAGTAGGTACGTGGGGTTAGGAAACCTTGTCGGCGCGGAACCGGCGATCGACCCCGAGGTAGGGGCGCTGCTGGACGAGGCAGCGAAGATCTATCTCAAGCACCTTTCGGCAGAAGACAAAGGCAGCGTGTTCTCGGAGGCACGCTCCACTGCTATGCACGCGCTTGAGACGGCGCTGGCGAAGTTGCTAGAGCTCTCGGAGCCTGCGTCCGCTGCTGCGCAGAGGCAGGCGATGTCGCACGGTTGGGCGGAGCCGTTGGTGGCGGAGATGCGTGAGCTCGACCGCGCGCTCGATTCGCACGCGCGGAACGCACTGGTGAAGAAGTCTGCAGAGGAGCCGCTGGCGGGCCTGCGAGACGCGCGGCTGGAGCTTCAAAAGATCGACGCGGCGGTCGAAGAGCTGGAGCAGCAGCAACGGAGCTGACGGTCTGGCCGGTTACCGGGGCAACCTACTTAATTGCCCCGTACCGTCAGGATTCCTCGTTTTCTACAGCGTCCCTCTCAGCGCTTGCTCCCTCTCGATCGCCTCGAAAAGCGCCTTGAAGTTCCCCTTCCCGAAGCTCTTCGCGCCCTTGCGCTGGATGATCTCGAAGAACAGCGTCGGCCTGTCGGTGATCGGTTTCGTGAAGAGCTGAAGCAGATACCCGTCCTCTTCGCGGTCGACGAGGATCCCCAGAGAAGCGATGTCGCGCACGTTTTCCTCGATCTGACCTACGCGCTCGCCCAGCGTCTCGTAATAGGTCGCAGGCACGTGCAAGAAAAGAACGCCGCGGTTCTTCAGGTGCGTCACCGTGCGCTGAATGTCCTCTGTGCGCAGAGCGATGTGCTGCGCGCCAGCGCCGCCGAAAAACTCCAAGTACTCGTCGATCTGCGACTTCTTCTTGCCCTCGGCCGGCTCGTTGATCGGGAACTTCACCGTCTGCGAGCCGTTCGCCATCACCTTCGACATCAGCGCCGTGTACTCGGTCGAGATGTCCTTGTCGTCGAATGAAACGAGCTGCGTAAAGCCAAGCACGTCGGCGTAGAACTTCACCCACTCGTTCATCTTGCCCAGCTCGACGTTGCCGACGATGTGGTCCACCTCGACGATGCCGATGTTGTCGCCGGGCTCGTTGAGGTCCTTGAAACCGGGGAGGAACTTGCCGCGATAGTCGTTGCGGTCGACGAAGGTGTGGATCACGTCGCCGTAGGTCTTGATGCTCGCCAACCTGACGACTCCATCTTCATCTGACAACGAAAAGGGTTCGCGCGCGGGTGTCGCGCCTCTTTCGACGGCGGTCTTGTACGACCAGTCGACATCGTCGACGGTGAAAGCGATGTCCTGCACGAAGTCGCCATGCTGCGCGATCTTCTCGGCCATCGGGTGGCCTGGTCTTATTGGTGCGCTGAAGAGGAACCGCGTGTTGCCCTGCTTGAGCAGGTAGTCCACCTCGTGCTTGAGCCCGGTCTCGAGCCCCGCGTAGCCGACGATGTCGAACCCGAACGCGTGCTGGTAGAAGTAGGCGTTCTGGCGGGCGTTGTTGACGTAAAAGCGGACGTGGTCCACGCCGTTGATGGGGAAGGTGTCTTGGGACATCGGGGTGCTCCTTCTGGTTCTAGTATACGTTCGGCGGTTCGGAGGTTCGGGGGTCCGGGGGTGGATGAGTGCACCCCCACCCTCCCCCAAGGGGGAGGGAATGCAGGCGGCTAGGATTGGCGTTACAATAGGGGTTGGAGGCAGATCAACGATGAAGACACCGACCTTATTGGGCCTGGCCTTGTTGGCGTGTGGGGTGGCGATCGCCATGCAACAGGCGCAGCCGGCCCACCCGATCCTTGGACAGGCGATCCCTGAGTTCTCGGCCACTGCGACAGACGGGAAGACCTACACGCACGACGGTTTCGCCAAGGGCGCACCGACGTTCGTCGTTTTCTGGAAGAACCCGTGCCCGCACAACCCGCGCGCTTCGAGCCTGATCAACAGCATCGTGGCGGCGTACAAGGGCAAGGTGACCTTCTTGGGCGTTGTCAATTCTGATGGCGACGCGGCGAAGAAGTTCCAGGAGCAGTTCGGCAAGGAGTACGCGTTCTTGCACGACCCCGCAAAGGCGGTGATCGGTGGCTTTAAGATGAAGCAGTCGCTGACGTTCGTGCAGATCAACAAGGACAAGAAGGTCGAGGCCGTGTACGGCGGCTATGGCCAGGCGTCGCTTGCGGAGTTGAACACCGCGATGGCGAAGGCCGCAGGAATGGAAGAGGCGAAGATCGACCTGAGTGGTGCGCCGGCACGCACCACCTATGGCTGATCGTATTGACGCAAGCGCCCCGGTCGGGGCGCACGACGGCCGGGCCGCCTCAGC
>JANWJY010000021.1 GCA_025451715.1 Fimbriimonadaceae bacterium
CGCACGAGCTTTGTGATCGCGCACCGTTTGTCGACGGTCGTGAAGGCCGACCGGATCGTGGTGTTGGAGGACGGCAAGATCACGGCGATGGGCAAGCACGCGGAGCTGTTGGAGAAGCCTGACGGACTTTATGCGCGGATGTTCCGGCAGCAGTTCGCGGTGGCGCTGGCTACGCAGAGCGGCGCTGGCGAGAGCTGAGCATCTTGGTGCGCGAGCGGTACTTGTTCACGGTCCGGCGTGCGACGTGGACCCCCTTTTCGGCGAGCATCTCCCTGATGCGCTCATCGCTGAGCGGGTTCGAAGGGTTCTCGTAGGTGAGGATCTCCTCGATCATCTTTTGCACCCTCAGGGCTGGCTTGAAGAAGATCTCGAACGCGATGATCTCGCCATTGGGGAGCTGGCAGAACTTGCCGTTGGTCGCACGGCTGATCGTGCTCTCGTGCACGTTAAGGTCTCGTGCGAGCTTCGATCTCGTCAACGACTTGAGGAACTGGTAGTCGCCTGTGCTGATGAAGCCGCCCTGCTTGAGGACCAGGTAGCGGCCCATCTCGCCGAGCAGGCGGCGCCGCTGCTCGAGTGCTTCTTTGAAGAACGTCGCCCGGCCGACATACTCGTCGACGTGCCGCTTTTCGTCCTTAGGCGGTTTGCGCATGGTGTCGAGCTGGTGTTGCCTGCGCAGGTAGGTACGGCTCACGCGAAGGCTCAGTGGTGACGGCCCGAGCACTTCGATCACCCATCCGGCCTCGTCCAGGGTGAACTGGATGTCGGGCATCGCGGGCGAGGTGCGGTCTGAAGCGGAAGTGTGGGTGTGCAGCGCGTACCCCTCGCCCGGGAACGGGTTGAGGGTCAAGATGACTTCGAACGCGTGCTCGACGAGGTCTGGGTCGGCCTTATACTTTCGCTGGATCGCCTCGGCGTTGCGCGCCACGAGGTCTTCCCAACAGTTCTTGAGCATGAACCTCGCCATACGCTCTGCGTCGCCAGTGGCGTCGCGGAGCTGGAGGAGGAGGCACTCGCGAAGGCTGGTCGCGCCGACGCCCGCGGGCTCGCAGGCCTGCAGCCGCTTCAGGACTTCTTCCGCGTTTTCAAGGCTGGTCTTGCAGTCGAGCGCGGCGTCTTCGACCGTGCAGGTCAGATAGCCTCGATCATTGACCGAACCGATGAGGTATTCGAGCAGGTCTTGGAGGTGGTCCGGAACTTCGGGCTCGAGCTGCGCGCGCAAGTGGTCCCACAGAGAATCGTTGCTCGGAGTGAGGTCGATCCAATCGGTGTTCTGGTCGCTCGGCAGGCCGCGCAGGGCCTCATAGTCGTTGGCCTTCTGTCTGAGCTCTGCGGGGGCGACCGCGCGCATCACGTCCTCGTGGGTGATCGGGGTCTCAGGCTCGTCGATCCGCTCGAGCGCCGGGTTCTCGGCCAGCTCGCGGTCGATGCTCTGCACCAAGTCTGGCTGGCTGAGCTGGAGCACCTGCGACGCGAGCACGACCTTTGGGTCGACCTTCGTCGTCGTTTTTAGGCTCTGCCTTTGGCTGAGTCTGTTCTGCAATTCCCGAAATCCCCCGGCCCCGACCGCCGTTCCCAATCTGATCATCGGCGGATTTGGGCCGGGAGCTTGCCTGTTTGCATTGCTTGGATGGGGAATTGGGGAGTTCGGTCGTGTCGGGCCTGGATACACTCGCTCCGTGTTCACCGGGTTGGTCCAGGCGATAGGGACGGTGGTTAGGCTCGAATCGGGCCGGCTGTCGCTCGCCGTGCCGGACGCGTGGCCAGGGGAACCGTGCGTGATTGGCGAGAGCCTTTCGGTCAGCGGATGCTGCCTCACCGTCGTGTCGGCTGGTGCGACCCTCGAGTTCGACCTTTCGGACGAGACGCTGGCTCGGTCGAATTTGGGGGGGCTGACTGCGGGCTCGAAGGTGAACCTGGAACGGGCGATGAGGGCGACTGACCGCTTTGGGGGACACATCGTGCAGGGGCACGTCGACACGGTGTGCGCTTTCAAGTCGCGGAGGGAGGACGGCGTGTTCACGTTCGAGGTCGACGGGGAGTTCCGACAGTTCCTGGTCGACAAGGGCAGCATCGCGCTCGACGGCGTGAGCCTCACCGTCGTTCAACCAGAAGATGGAAGATTCTCGGTCGCGGTCATCCCGCACACTCTTCAGGCCACGACGCTGGGTGCATTGAAGCCTGGCGACAAGCTGAACGTCGAGTTCGACATCCTCGCCAAGTACGCGCTCAACCCTCGATGACGATCTTGCTCAGGTCGCCTGCCTGGAACAGCAGGTTTGAGACCACGCTCAGCAGCTTGAGCCGCTCGTCGCGCACGGCCTGATCCTCGACCATCACCATAGTGTCGGTAAAGAACTTGTTGATTGGCGGTTCGAGCTTCTTGAGCGCGACGAAGATCGCTGCGGTGTCAGTCTTGCCTTCGGTCGCCTTTTTCGCCTCGTGTGCGGCGACCAGCAGCGCGACGCCAGGCTCCGAGTCGAGCTTTGTGGAATCGACGTCCTCCGGTTTCACGTTTCGCGGTACTGCGATTCCCTTCTTCACCGCTGCCGACACGATATTGATCGGGCGGGTCGCTGTCTGGAGGAACTCGGTGTCGTACGCTGCGCCGGAAGCGAGCTTGAGACGGAGCTTGAACTTCGCCGGGTCGAGCACATCCTCGGCCTGCTTCCCGAGCAGGGCCGCCTCGAGGACGTCGTGGCGCGAGTCGGGGTTGAGCGCCTCGTAGCGGCCAGCGAAGAGCTCTCCCAGGAGCCCCTTCGCCTTGGCGGCGTCCAGGTCGAACCCCTGCGCCTTGTACTGCGAGATAGCCTCCTCGAAGAGCGGCGCGTAGCCTCCTGTGGGCATGGCCAAGTGGTCTGATGCCTCGATGAGGACCGTCGCCGCGCGGCGCAGCCCGTACGGGTCGCTTGATCCGGTCGGTGCCTGTCCCGTGCCCATATAACCCGCTAGCTTGTCGAGCTGGTCGGCCACCATGACACGCACAGCGGCCGCGGCATGCTCGCCGTTGCTCGCCTTCGAAAGGTCGTACTGCGACGCGATGGCGTGGCACACGGCGGGCTCGAATCCCTCCCTCGCCGCGTACTCCGCCCCGACCACGCCCTGGAGCGACGCGAGCTCGCTGACCAGGCCCGTGCTCAAGTCGGCCTTGGCATAGAGCCCCGCCTTCTCGGCCAGGGCGGCGTCACTCGGGTTCGCACCCGTCGCCTCGGCGACGCTCTTACTCAAGACCGAGAGCCTGTGAGCGCGCTGACGGATGCTCCCGAGCCCCTCTGCAAAAGTCATGCGTGCGGTGTTCTCCAGGAAGTCGGCCATCTTCCTGTTCGTGTCGTCTTCGTAGAAAAACCGTGCGTCGTTGAAGCGTGCGCTGAGCACCCATTGGTTTCCGCGCTTGACGATGTCCTCTCGCCCTCCGTTACGGATCGAGACGAAGCGGTTCGTGAGCTGCCCGTGCGAGTCGCGCACCGGGAAGAACCGCTCGTGCTTCGCCATCGCCGTGATCAGCACCGGCTCCGGGAGCTTCATGTACTCCTCGGGGAAGTCGCCGAGCAGGGCTTCGGGCCACTCGGTGAGGAACACGTTCTCTTCGACCAAATGGTCAGGCATGTCCGGTGCGCCGAGCGAGACGCGGTGCGCGCCGTCGCGGATCATCTTCTCGCGCTCTGCCGGGTCAGGCTCGACCCGTCGCTTCCTAAGCCCCTTCAAGAGGTTCGCCAAGTCCGGGGCCTTGAACATCCCGGGAGACTCAAACCTGTGGCCCCGGCTTTCGAGGCCCGACCGTACGCCCTCGATCTCGAACGGCACGGCCTTGCCGCCGTAGGACGCGAGCAGCCAACGGATCGGGCGGGCGAACCGCAGCTTGGAGCTCCCCCAACGCATGGTCTTGTCGAATGTCAGGGTTCGCACAGCAGCGGGCAGGATTTCGCCAAGCACTTCGACCGCCCCGCGCCCCTCGACCTTCTTGCTCACCCACACATAGTCGTCGCGCTTCTCGACCTGCGAGACCGCCACGCCCTGGCTGTTGCAGAACCCCTCGAGCGCCTTGGTCGGCTTGCCCTGTTCGTCGTAAGCGGCCTTGAGCGACGGCCCCTTAGACTCCTTCACGCCGTCCAACTGCCTGTCGGCTACGTCGGGGACAGACACGATCAGGCGCCTGGGCGTGCCCATCGAGGTTGTGGCGCCGTGGCCGAGTCCTGCCTCGTCGAGCCTGGACCCGATCTCCTGCGCCAACTGCGTGTAGGCACCGCGGACCGAGCCTGCAGGGAGCTCCTCACAGCCCAGTTCGAACAAGAGTTCTGGCATCTGAGGTCATATTACCGCCCGACTTTTGAACCTGGGGTTTTACCCAGGGCCCCTAAGCAAGTAGAATGGGGCCCGACCCTAGGGATAGGGTCGAAAGGCTACGTTACGGAAGGATTTATGATGAAGCGACTGCTTGTTCTGGCTGCCCTTTGCTCATCGGCGTTCGCGTGCGCCCAGGGCATCGGCTCGCCTGTGAACCTCTCGTTCCGACTTGGATACGTCTACCCGCTGGACGACTTCACTCGGGACATCACAGGCAACATGATCGGATTTGGCGCCGACTACTTCCTTGAGCGAAGTATGTTCGAGGGTGGCGAGACATTCCTCAGCCTCGACTGGATGGGACGAGGCATGAACGGCGACAAGGGGAACATGTTCCCGATCTGTCTCAATCAACGATGGTTCATTGGCGGTGACTATGAGAACGGAAACCGCAAGTATTACCACCTCGGTCTTGGCGTCGCGATCGTCGACGTCGTGACTACCAAGACTGTGTTGGGGCTCAGGGCCGGATACGGCGCGGAGCTCGGACCTCACGTCTTTGCCGAATTCAACTTCGTCTGGAGCGAAGAGGCGAGCGGCGCTCGCGCAAACTCGATCGGCGGCTATATCGGATACCGGTTCTAAGAGGTCTCCCAGTTCAAACTGAGGGCGGTGCGGCTTTGCCGGACCGCCCTCAGCCTTTAAGGACCCGCTCGACGAACGGCGAAACCTCGGAGTCGCCCAGGGACCGCGCGCCCTCCTTCGTCAGCA
>JANWJY010000022.1 GCA_025451715.1 Fimbriimonadaceae bacterium
ACAAAGGGGAACATCCTTGCGACGATCGCGCAGACTTCCGCGAACACGGCTGGCGAGACACTCACTTTCAACGGCGCGATGTTCAACAACGTCGCCTACGATCTCTCGGTGCCAGTGGGCGCGACGCAGTCCGACCTCGTCAACCTCATCAACAACGATACAAAGCTGAAGGACCTTGTCGTCGCCTCGATCGACGGCTCAGGGTTCCTCAAGCTCGAGAGCAAGAAGTGGGGCACGAACGGGAACTTCACTGTGGCGTCAAACTTGACCGAAGCCACGGACAACTCCGGAATCGGTACGGTCGGGGGTGTTGCGACAGTCGGCCTTGACATCGGTGGCACGATCAACGGCATGACCGCTACGGGCATCGGCCAGTTTCTGACGGGCGGTACCGGCACGGACGTCGAAGGGCTGCAGGCCCAGTACACAGGATTGACCACCGGCGTTATCGGAACGATCAACTTCCAAAAAGGAGTCGCGGCCGAGTTGAGTATCAGCCTCAACGCGTTCACAGACACCGTGAACGGAATGCTCGTCACGACGGACAAGACGCTGCAGTCGCAGATCGACGACATTGAGGAAAGGATGACGAGCTTCCAAGAGAGGCTCGACCTTAGGCAGGCATTCCTCAAGCAGAAGTTCCTCGCAATGGAGCGCGCCGTCTCCGCGCTGCAAAGCCAGCAGGCGCAGCTCGGTGCGATCATGAGCCAGAGCCAGTAGCCGACTAGACCCTGGTCAGTATCTGTTCCCGGCTAAACAGCCATACCGCTACGCGCAACATCACGAGCCCGGGCACGAGGCTCACCCCCGCGGTAATGAGGAAGGGCACGATCTCCAAGTTGCTCAGCAGCGCCTCTTTGATCGCAACTGCAGAGTTCAAGATCGGCGTGAACCGCACCCACATCTCCTTCTGCGCCCCCGTAAAACCGATGAACTGCGAGAATATGGCTGGCATCAGCACCACAAAGCTGACCAATGTCAGATACGTCTGCGCCTCCCTCACGTTCTTTGCGTACGCGCTCACCGCGAGCAAGAGGCTCGCGAACAACACGACGAGCGGTATTAGTATCCCAAGTAGCTCGACGATAGACAGGAATGAAACGTGCAGGCCGGTTGGGAACATCGCCTTTGTTATGTCCAGCTTGATCAGACCGATGACCATCACGCCAACGAGCGTCGTAAGGCTGCTCGTCAGACAAATCACCGACAGCGCAAAGAACTTTCCAAGCGCGACGTGGCTGCGTTTTATTGGAGCGATGAGAAGGGTTTCCATGGTCCCGCGCTCCTTTTCTCCCGCCACCAAGTCGGAAACAGTGCTGAATCCGCCATAGAACGCCCACAGCACGATCAAGTATGGGATGAGCCCGATGATCATCGAGCCGCCGATTCCTTCTGCCTTCTGCTCGTCCTTTTGCACAAACTCGATCGGCTCGGCAAGCTTCTCTGGGATCCTATGTTCTGCGAGGACAGCTTTGACTGACTCCTTGTTCATCTCCGCTACGAGACCGCGCACGACCGACATCGCTATCGAGGAGAGCGGCTCGGTCGAGTCGTAGTAAGCGGTCACAGTCGCGTCTCCGCGTGCGAGCGAGTCGGTGAAGTCGGGCCCGAACTCGACAACAGCACCGACCTTCGCGTCATCGCGCAGTTTCCGGCCCGCTGCAACACTTTCAACGAAGGTCAAATTGAGCGATTTGTTCTTTTGAAGTTCCTTGACCAGCGGGTTCGATTCATCTTTGACGACCGCAAGCTTTATGTCCGGCTTTTTCGAGACCTTCTCCTGAATGAACCCGAACAGGAAAATGAACATGATGATCATGAACACCGGTGCGACGAACGCGGCGTTTACGACTCGCTTGTCGCGCAGCATCTCGCGCGCCTCCTTCATGAAGATCAGGAACGCCGGCCTCACGCGGTCACCTTTGCTTCATATCCAATGATCTTCAGGAATGCGGCCTCAAGACGCTTTTCGCTTGTATTGTCCAAGAGTGCTTGCAACGAGCCGTGGCCACAAATGCTCCCATCGTGGATGATCGCGATCTCGTCGCAGAGCCTTTCCGCCTCGCTCATCACGTGGGTGCTGAACACAACAGTACGACCGTGGTCGCGCTGCTCCTCGATGAACTCCATAATCGTCTGAGAAGTCACAACGTCCAGTCCTGCCGTCGGCTCGTCGAAGAAGAGCACGGGAGGGTCATGCAGGATTGCGCGCGCGATCGACACCCGCTGCTTCTGCCCAGTCGAAAGCTTGTCGCACAACCTGTCCTTGAACTCGTAAAGCTGAAGCTTCTCCGTCACGAACGCCAGCCGTTCCTTTAGTAATGCGCCGCTGAGCCCGTAAAGCGATCCGAAGTACGCAAGCATCTCGGTCGCGGAAAGCCGCCCATATAAGGCTGTGGAGTTCGAGAGGAATCCGATGCTGGCCCTGACCTTCTCCGAGTCAGTCACGACGTCGAACCCGTTGACCGATGCGGAGCCGTGTGTCGGTTGGATCACCGTCGAGAGCATCCGCAGCAGAGTCGTCTTGCCAGCGCCGTTAACTCCCAGGATCCCGAAGATGCTCCCCGGCCGCGCCTCGATGCTCACGCGTTCAACAGCATGAACCTCCCCTCGCTTCTGGTCGTAAAACGTCTTTGAAATCTCGCGGGTCTGGACCACGGCCCATTCTACGCGGCACCAACAACTGGAGTGGCACCGATGGCAACACCGCGGGCCCTCCGGATTACAGCGGCAAACTTCCTGATCCGAGAATGGAGCTACCGAGTGACACGGTCATCGCCGTCCCCTCCTGCATAACGAGCGGCTCGGAGAACTTCAGCACGACCAAGCCGTCGCGCCTCGAGACCACAGCGCCGACTTGTCCTGGGATCGCTAGTCCCAGCGACGTCGGCTTTGTGCCGGGAGCGGGCCTGACCGAGAACTCGTTGAGCACAACCTTTCCGAACTTCACGTCGAGAGTGCAGTTCTGCGTTCCGTCTTCGATCTTCTGCGAATACGTGCCCCATCCCTCCGCCGCGGTGAACGCTACGCGGGAGTCTTCGGGCTTGAATCGAGGGTCGAACGACATCTCGCCCTTCGGCCCGTGATAGTTGAATCCCGCGAGCGCAGTGTAAACGCCCCACGAAGCCAGCGCACGCGCATAGTGGTCGCTGCACTCCACCTCGTTGTACGGGTTTCTTTTCGCAGGATGGTAGCGATCGTGCACCGCTCGGCAGATCGCCAGACCCTCCTCGACCATCCCCTCCCAAACCATGTGCCCCGCGACTTGGTACTCGATCCCCGTCCACACTTCGTCGCGGTAACGCACGGGCTCGTTCGGCCGCTCACCCTTTGGCCACGTGCAGATGAACAGCCCCGCCTCGCCGGGGACCGCGAACGGCCGCTCCGGCTTCCACCGCGCGTTCTGCGGCGCGATGTCCGGCGCCCAGTCGTACTTCCACACCGACTCGAGCGCCTTTCTGACGTTCTCCTTCGGATACAGATGTCCGAGGCCGACATGGTGCGCCCAGCCTTGCCCGAACATCTGGTCCGCGAGGCACCCCGGGCCGTACTGGTATTCCGGATGCTTGTCGGCGTCGACTTTCTGGATGAAGTACTCGCCGTTCCACAGTTGCTCCATCGTCGCCTTGCTCCCTTTTTCGAAGATCGCGCGACACTGCGTTGCAAACTCCGTGTCGCCCATCTCAGTCGCCATCTTCTCGCTGGCGAGCAGCGCTGCGAGGTAGAGAGCGCCGACGAAAGTGTTCGGCCCCTCGAAGTTGATGTCGTACGTGTTGTGCTGGCTGTCCTCGATCAGTCCGTTCGCGTCTGGGTCGTGCGAGATCGAGCACTGCATCGCCTTCTTGATACGCGGCCAGTTGCGCTTGAGGAACTCGTCGTTCGCGGAGATCGTGTGCTCGCGGTACGCCTTCAGCACCGTCCCGCACTGTCCGTCGGCGGCGTAGGCGTTGTCGCTGCGGAACCCGACGAGGCCCGTGTCCTCGTGGAACCCCTCACCGAAGTCCTGTCGCTCCCTCACGTTCCGCTCGAGCTCCGGGAAGAGCCGCGCCATCGCGTGCTCGTAGTTCCAAACGTGCGTGCACGTCCCCGCGCAGCACACCACGCCCTCCCACGCCCAGAACCTGCCGTTGCCCCACCACTCCGTCGTGCCCGTCGCGAGGTTCCCGACCGTCGCCATGAGCCGGTCGAGCAGCCAGTAGGGAAGCGTCGAGTCGTAGTACGTCTTCACCCACTTCTTTGTGTCTGTGCTGAGCCGCTCGTAGTTCGCGTGCACATACCGCACGACTTCCTCGGCGTCCTTGAACCAGTTTGCATACTGCCGCCCCTTCGGATGGTTGGGGAAGTGCCACGCGAGAACGGCAAGCACCGTCGTTGACTGGCCCGGCGCAAGCGTCTTCCAATCGGTCCTCATTTGTCCGAAGTGCCGTTCATCCAGGCCGTAGCGCCCCTCCCCGATGGCGACGCCTTTCTCAAACAGGGCGAGCGCGAGCGTGCCGACCGCTCTGTTCGGGTCTCCGCGCCTTTCGTTGACCTCCTCCCGGCTGCGCACGGCGTCGCCCATCTCGATCTGATCGATGTTGATGTGCCCCCACCCGCCGGTCGCTGTGTCGACGATCACCAGTTGCGCTTGCTTGCCCTCGAACTCGCTCACGTCCCACGCCTCCCACAGCAGTCGCTCGTCGTTCAGTCCTGTCGCTGTCCTCACGACTTTGCCGTCGACGAGTAGATTCATGCACTCCAGCCCTGGGTGGTTGCCGCCCCCGATCTTGAAGTTGATGTACTTCCTTTCAATCGTAAACGCGGGTGAAGTCAGGGATCCCGTAGTCCCGTCCTTGTGCAAGTAAGTGTTCACCAGTCCGCGACCGACGAACCCACTCACTCGATTCTGATCAGGAAGCGTCCCTCTTGCCGGTCCGGTACCAAAGGAGTCTCCCGTCGCTGTCCACCCTCCGTATGTGCCGCCCTCAAAGTCCGCAATCACCACTGTGTTCCGGGGATGCACGACGTCGGGTCCAAACTCGTCGCCGGCACGATCGCACGTGTGTACGACAGATGTCAGCGTCTCTTCCATCGTGAGGCGAGTCTCTCGCATTCGGCCCTTTGCGTCCGTGGTCGGTTGCACAGGGACCGGGTTCTCAATGCCCGCGTTAAGATAGAAACGGACTTCTCGGTCCGAAGTGTTCTCAATGCGATACTCCAGCATCGTCATCGGAAGAGCAGAGTCTTTGGCGAGTAGGGGAACGAACGGAGAGTAAGCGGTCAGCACTGTCTTCAGGGGGCAATGCTGGTGGCTGTAAGTGACGTCTGCAAGCGGGTACTTTCCAGTGAACGTCACGTCGGGGAATCCAGTCTTGCTGAGGTTCCACTCCTGTGGCGGGCCATCGCGCTCGACCAAGAGTGCAAAAGCGTATTCGACCGGCTGCTTGATCTCACGCTTCGCGTAGTTCGTCGACCCGTAACTGGGGAACTCGTGCGTGTTGAAGATCTCCCAGTGCCCAAGCGTCCCGTCGCCACAGAGATACAACTGCCCAGATGCGATCCCGCCGCAAGGCATCCCGATCGACTCCAACTCCGCTCCCGACCAGACCTCCTTCACGCCCCGCTCGAAAAGCGACTTCTTCCAAGCAGCGGGCAGGTTCTTGTCGACTGGGATGAAGTGGTCTTGAACGATCATGGATCCGTCCTCGAAGATCGCCAGGATCTCGCGCGGGCCGACCGTGACGGCCCCAACCCCCGCGATCTTCAGAAAAGTCCTGCGCGTTAAGTCCTTCTTGTCCTGCACCTGCGATCCTCGGCGCAAGTCTAACCCAGCGAGCGCCGGATATCGTTCATCATTGATCCAAATGACCAACTACAACATCCAGACCGAAGTCCTTCACCAGCACCACGAGACAATCGACGTCGGCGAACTCCTCAAGAGCATCGACCACCCGTGGTGGAACCGCACCCTGACCCAGGTCAACGAAAGCGTCGTGCGCGTCGGCGCGTTCCAGGGCGAGTTCCACTGGCACAAGCACGATAACGACGACGAGTTCTTCTTCGTGCTCGAGGGCCGCTTCTTCATCGACCTCGAGGACAGGACCATCGAGCTCGGCCCGTGGCAAGGAACCACGATCGGCAAGGGCGTCGTGCACCGCCCGCGCTCGCCGGAAAGGTCTGTGGTGATGATGGTCGAGACCAGCTCGATCGTCCCGACCGGTGACTAAGCGCCCACCAGGCTCGTCATCTGCTCGAACACGTCGCTTGGCGTCATCCCGCTGTCGCGCATCGCGCGCAAAGTCGTCGCACCGTCGCGCTTCGAGAGCTTCTTGCCATCTTCGTCCCGCAACAAGGGATGGTGCGCATACTCAGGAACCGGCAACTCCAACAACGCCTGCAGCAACCGGTGCACGTGCGTCGATTCGAACAGGTCTTCGCCGCGCGTCACGACCTCGACCTCTTGTAGCGCATCGTCCACGGTGACACACAGATGGTACGAAGCCGGCGTCTCCTTTCGAGCAAGCACGACGTCTCCGAACAGTTCCGGCTGCGCGGAATGCACGCCCTGGTGCTCGTCGTGCCACTCCAATTGCCCGGAGCGCTGCACCGCCTCTTCAACGTCCAGTCGCAGCGCGTACGGTTCGCCCCTCTCCATCCGTTCACTCCGTTCAGACGAAGACAAGGCGCGGCACGTGCCCGGATACAGCGGCCCGTCCGGACCGTGCGGCGCGATCGCCGAAGCCCGAATGTCCGCGCGCGTGCAGAAGCACGGATACAACAACCCTTCGCCCGACAAAAGCGAAAGAGCAGAGCGATAGTCTTCGAAGTGATCCGACTGAACCCGCACTGGCTCCTCCCACGAGAGACCGAGCCATGCCAGATCCTCAAATATCGCGGAAACGAACTCGGGCCGACAGCGCGTCTGGTCGATGTCCTCGATCCGCAACAAGAAACGACCGTCCTGCGATGCCTGTGACGAAAACCACGCCGAATACGCGTGGCCGATGTGCAACAGCCCGCTCGGGCTCGGGGCAAACCGCGTCGTCGGCATGGGACGGGGGCTACCCGCCGCCGCCGATCCGGAGCCGGCCTTCTGCGGGCATCGGCGGCATCATCAACTGCTTCTTTGCCTGCTCGACCCGCAGCCTAAAGGCCTCGGGCAGCTGGCCGTAGGCCACGGCGCGAGAGTTCTGCACCAGCCACGCGTCCTTGAAGTGCGCGCTCGGCGTACCGTACTCACCAAGGTCGAGCGTGACGGCAACACCCAAGATCTGAGCGGGCTGATAGGTGTCGAACTGCGCAGGCGCGGATCCGCCGCTGAAGTTCGCCTCCAACATGCCTTGTCGCATGCCCAGCTCTTCCGCAGAGAGCATCTGCCCGCCGCGGATGCCCTTCGTGGTCGCGAACACGCCGTCTTGCAGCATGCGATCGATGTTGACGAGAGCTTCACCCGGAATACCGTTCGGAAGCGCTTCGGTCGGCTCCGTCATCACAGAGTTCGCGGGCGGCATCGGCCTTCCGCCCGACGACACTTCCGTACTCATCATCACCATTGCCGAAAACTTCTGCCCTTCGCCGCCGAACGGCATCATCGAAAAGCCGTTTACACGACTATAGTACGCATGGTCCGCCAATCTCTTGGCTTGCACGCTCAGGGTCCTGTACGCCAACTGGATCTTCTCGCCGCCCTGTCTCTTCGTGTTCTCGGGCACAGAACCGTAAAGCTGAAGGAGGTCAAGGCTCATCGACGTGTACTCAGTCAGTTGGTCGCCGACGTCCTTGTTGATTAATGAGAGGTAGACCGTGTCCAGCGGTCGGTCGGAAACTCCGAGCGTCACGTGGAACGAGTAGTCGGCGAGCTCTTCCAAAGAAGCAAACCCGCGCCCGTTCACAGCGCGGAACAGCTTTGCGGCCTCATCACGGTCGAACCGCGTCTCGCGCGCCGCGTTCGCCCACGTCGGGGTCACCACCATCCAATCGGTTCCGCTGTCGACAGAAAGTCCAAACGCGGGTGAGCCCGCGAGCACGGCCTTGTGCGTGATGTTGCCCCTCACCAACACGCGCGCCAACTCCTTGATGATCGTGTCGGGGAACGCAGCGACGAGGTCTTTGCCCTCGGCCTTCGCGGCCTGGATGTAGCACTCCGAGACGTAGAGGCTCGTCGGGTCGATCCTGTCGGGATTGACAAAAACGTTCAGCAGCTCAGGCGAGAACTGCTTGGGCAAGCTCGATTCGCCGCCTGCAATCGTCACGAACGCGCCCGCGCCGCCATTGACGGTCGCGACGCTGTACACGCTCCGGTCCGAAGTCGGCGCCGCGAGCTCCTGCGCCATGATCACCGCCATCTGACGTGAGAGATCGGAGAGTTCGACGACCTTGCCCTCCTCGCTCGTCGCCGGCTGTACCGGCGGATACTCCGGTGATACCGATGTCGAGCCCTGGCCGACGAACAGCCCATTGCGGTCGATGAACTTGATCTCCACCTGCACCGTCGTCGAACGGTAGCTGCGCGAGAGCACGAGGTGCGTCTCGACGATGTTCGCGATCGGCTCGCCCGCGGTCAGTCCGCCGACGATGTTCACGCCCTCGATCGGCCGGAGCTGCGGTGCAGCCTTCGCAAGCTGGTTGTGGTTGTGAACGAAGTCGCTCACGATCTGCGTGACGTTGATCGGCATCCGTCGCTGCATCCTGTTCGCCGCAGTCGAGTACACGGCCCGCTCGCCCGGCTTGATTGAAGCCAGCACGCCCGGCTGCAGAAGCTGCAGCGCGCGCCGTGCCGCGCCCGTCGCCGGGGTCATGTTCGACATCGAGCTGTCGAACATCGTGATCTGCGCGCCCGGCTGCCGCTGGAGTCCCGTGACCCTGTTCTCGATCTGCGCTCGATTGGCCTGCGCTTTCTTGACCAGATCGTCGATCATCGCCTGGTCCCACCGGTCCGTCACGCCCATGTCGCCCAGGGTTCGCTTCTTGCCCCTTTCAAACGCAGCGATCATCCAGCCGTTCTCGCGGTTCGCCTCTTCAAGCCTCAGCTTGTCGCTCTTGGTGAGGATATAGCCGTCGCCCTGTTTGATCACCTCACCGCCGGTTACCTGCGCGATCTTCGCGAGCAGCTCGTCGAGCGGCGCGTCCGTCACGCTGACCAGGATCGGAATGTTGGCGACAGTCGGGTTGCAAGTGATCTGGATTCCGGTCTGCTTCTTGATCTCGGCGGCGATGTTCGATGTCTTGGTCGCCGGGAAGGTCATGGTGACCTTCGGCTGCCCTTGGGCCAGGGCTAGTGTGGCAAAGGCCGCGAAAGCGAGCGTGCCCCAGGTTCGGAGGTGGGTCGGGCGTTGCATGGTTCCTTCTCTGCTACCTATTGTGACGTACCTGAAGGTTCCCAGGCTCGGCACATGTCGGGAGGGCGAGCGCCCGCGCGAGCCGCTGCATTCGACGCCCGACCGACTCCGGTACCCTTATTGCCGTGCGGCGCAACCGTAAGTGGGGAATCTTGGTCGGTGTACTACTGGTCGCCTTCATCGGCCTGGGCTGGTTCATCGTTTCGCTGACTGGCGAGCACCCCGACTACGTCCGTGCTGCGAAGGAACTCCCGACCGCAAAGGCAAGAGCAGAGGCGAACTTCGGCCCACTGACCTGGGAGGAGTATAGGAAGGCTCACGGGATCACGACGAAGTCGGACCTCGCAGAGTGGCGTCGCATCGAGTCGACGATTCCAACGATAGTCGACGACTACTTCGATGTCCTTAACGCTCCAACACCGACCGAGGTCGAGGTGCTCACCCATGAGCGCGCTTGGTTCCTGTCACTCGATGACGAAATCGAGGGTCTAGGCTTCCAGCATGAGATGTTTCCCGGTGGAGACGATTGGAACGTTGAGGCCTATGGTCGCCTCAAGGCGTTGACCAAAGCGTGCCATGTCGGTCTGGTCGGAGCAGCTGACACTGGCGATGCAGCGTTGGTCCTCGAAATTGGCCGCGCTATGAACAAGGTCAATGCGGTGGTCAACCAGGAGCCATCTATCTTAGGGCTCCTCGTCTTTAGAGCGCAGCGCGCGATCGCTGAGGCGGCAATCATGCGAGCTGCTTGCCGAAACAGGGACAATGACGCTGTGATGGATGCCTTGCGGCAGATTGCTCGCGAGCAGCCGCAAGTTCCAACACCTCGCGAATTCATTGGAGGCAACGTCAGACAGGATGCGATCTATCGGAAGCAGATGGCTGCATGCCCGCTGGGAGAACTCGACGCTCTGCTCGATACGTGGACCTTCGACTTCGAGCCCCAGGACACAGGAATAGTCTCGTGGATACGCGACAAGTGGAGCACGGTTACCGGCAAAGAACCAAAGCACCTGCGAAGAGTCGGGCCGAACACAAAGGCTGCGCTCGAAGCACGGAGCTTCGAGGTCATGACGAGGTTCGAAGGCGCGCTTTCGCTCGCACTCAAAGGAGACTTTTCTGCGTATAGAAGTCTTGAGAAGTCTCTCGCGACCGTCAAGACTCGACGAGAGCCTTCGTACGAGTTCGCACTGGCCATGACGAGCACACTGGTCACAAAATCCTATCTCAATGGACTCTTTGTGGAGCGGGCAACGCTCGCATCGATCGAGATGTTGCGTCGCTTCCCCGAACTGTCATCGGTGCCAGAGTCCCTTCCCAGTGACTTGTCGTTCTCGGATCCCTTCGGTGGTAAGCCTGTGCTCTATATGAGGACCGACCAAGGATTTGTGCTCTATCCGCGCGGGATGGACTTAGACGACGACAAATTCGTGCCCTTCTCGCCTGACTTGCTCTCTCGCGAAGGAAGGTTTGTCAAAGGAGCCGAGGGCCACGAGTGGGGTTTCGTCGTCAGCTATGTCCCGAAACCGAACTGATCGTCATCCCGCGTTGTAACCCGACAACTGCGACTTCATCATCCGGTACTGCGCGTACGCGACCCCTGCGATCACCAGCAACAGAACGAACGACTGCGCAGCCGCCGAGCCCGCGTGGAACTTCTGCCACGCCTCCCGATAGATGTGGTACCCGACCACGTCCGTCGAGTCGTTCGGCCCGCCCTTCGTCATCATGTAGATCGGCGTGAACAACTGGAACGCACCGATGGTCGAAGTCACCAGCACAAAAAGCGTCGTCGGTGCGAGCATCGGCAGTGTCACCGCGCGAAACCGCTGCCACGCCGTCGCCCCATCGAGCGACGCCGCCTCGTACAGAGACTCCGGTATCCCCAGCAGCCCCGCGACGTAGATGATCATCTTCGGCCCGAGCCCCGTCCACACCGCCATGAAAACCAGCGCCCACATCGCCCACTCCTCCTTGTTCAAAAAGTCCACGCTCGGGATCCCGAACACAGAAGAGGCCGTGTTGATCAGCCCCGTCTCCGGCAGATACACGTAGATCCACAGCATCGACACCGCCACGCCGCTGCTCACCGCCGGGATGTAGAACAGAGTCCGGAAGAATCCCACGCCCTTTAACTTCTGTGCAACAAGAAGAGCCACCAGAAGCGCGACCACCATCCCCAGCGGCACCGCCACCAGCGCGAACCGCGAAGAGTTCCACATCGCGTTCCAAAAAGCGCCGTCGCGGAACGTGTCCACGTAGTTCCCGAGCGCGACGAACGGCTTCGTGTCCTTCAGCAGGTTCCACTGGAAGAGGCTCAGGTACAGCGCGTAGAAGATCGGCACGACCGCGAACACCAGCAAGTGGAGCGTCGCTGGCGCAATGACCAGCCATCCCGTGCGCTGTTGCCTCTTCACCGTGCGGATGGTACTCGGAACCTCTTTAGTGGGACTAGTTTCGCCAAAAGCGTGGTTGAATAGACGTATGGTGGAATCCCGACCCTTCAGCAGCACATCGAGATGGAGCCTTATCGTGCTCATCTTTGTGGCGGGCATGGGGCTCGCCTGGATCTATTTGTTGGGCGGGGAGATGGCTGGGGCTACCGGGCTCTTGCCGTATGTTGTCATCGTTGTGCCACCCATGATGCTGTGTTCGGGCATGTTCATCATCATTCGTTCACATGGGGCGTCCAGCAAGGCGCATTTCATCGTGCTATTGGTGGCGTTGGCCTTGGCGACGCCCTTGGCACTCCAACCATGGACTCCGCGGAGCGTGTTCATTAGCAAGTTGGACAGCATCAGGCCGGGCATGAGTGAAGCGGAGGCACGACAGATCATGGCTGGCTACTTGGGAGGCGAAAAGGGCGAATCGTCTGGCCTGTACATTCCGGAAGCGTTGGAGGGCAAGGGCATTTCGCACGCGATCTATTACAGATGGAACGAAACCGATGGTCGTTATAACGCCGACGTCGGCCACGTCTATCTGCGCGACGATCGCGTCGTTGGCACCGACTTCTCACCTGATTAGACACCGCCACCGCTTCCCCTGCGAGCAACCGCTCCACCCGATGCTGTCTCTTCAACGGTTACGCGACCGAACCGCGACTGTGATAAAGTCCACCCATGCCGCCCAAGGCCAAGAGCGAGTTCACAACAAAACCCCTCGACAAAACAACGTGGCCGGCGTTCGCAGACCTCGTCGAGCGCGACGGCGGGATCTGGGGCGGGTGCTGGTGCATCGGCTTCCACCTCGACCCCGACGGCAAGAAGGGCCAGTGCAAGCCATACAGAGAAACAAAAGAAAAACTCGTCAAAGAGGGCCGCGCACAGGCGGCGCTCGTCTTCGAAGGCGAGACCGCGGTGGGATGGTGCCAGTTCGGCCCGCCCTGCGAGCTGCGCAACATCAAGCACCGCAAGCAGTACGAAAAGGAAGGCGGCGGGACCCCGGACTGGCGGATCACGTGCTTCTATGTGGGCAAGGGCTACCGGAAGCGCGGGGTCGCAAACCTGGCGCTGTCGGCCGCGCTCGAGCAGATCGCACGCCTCGAGGGCGGAGTCGTCGAGGCGTACCCGGAGGACGTCCCCTCTCCTCGCCGGGGGAGAGGGGTTAGGGGTGAGGGGCAACGTGTGACGTCGTCGTCCTTCCTGCACGGCGGCACGCTGGCGATGTTCGAGCGCGAACGGTTCGAGCGCGTGCGACGGCTCGGGATGCACCACTGGGTCGTGAAGCGGGCCCTGCCCCGCAAGTTCGCCAAACATGGAAGTTAGCTGTCAGCGTCCAGCTTCTTCCACGATGTGGACTGGCGCGAAGTCATCCTCTTCCAACGTCACATACATTTCGCCGCCTCCAGAAACGACTAGGACTGCGGCATAATCCCTTCCGTCCTTTTCGAACCTGAGCACGTTCTCACCTTCCTTCAAGTACGTAGCGACGTAACCATCCTTGTTGATCGTTGCCGAGTCCACGTACTTGAATCCTTTTGGCACGGTCAGGTGTACGAGCGCGTTTTGCGACTGCCCGCACGCGGACAAGGCAATAGCCATCAGGCAGCCTATGTACAAAGGCAAACGACGTGTCATTGCTACTTCGTGGAGTTTACCGGCGACTCCCCCGCTAGCGATTTTCGAGCGCGAAGGGTTCGAGCGCGTGCGGCGGCTCGGGATGCACCACTGGATCGTGAAGCGCAACCTGCCCCGCAAACGCACCAAACGTGCCTGACGCACACCACCCGCAGTCGCTGGCACGTGCGGTACCATCAACTTGTCGTGAAACGTCAGATTTGTATCAAACCCGGATCCGGTGCAGTCATCGCGATCCTGGCCGTCGCGATGGCGTTGGGCTGTGGAGGACCCGACTCCAAGAAACTCGCAGGAGAGTGGCGCGCAGAAGACGCGGAAGCGACAAAGGCCTTTGGTAAGGCGACCTACGTCGACCTTCACCTCAAACCGGACTTCTCGGCGCGACTTCTGACCGACGAAGGCAAGTGGCACATGGAAGGAGAGGAGGTCGTCTTCGAGACGGAAGAGACTAAAGGCTCGCTGGCCTTCCTCTTAATCACACTCCAGCTCAAGCCTGCGCAATCGATCAGACTCCAACTCAACGGCGACGACACGATGACGTGGGCAATAAAGCGCGAAGACGGTAGCGTCGTCAAGTCGTATGCCTTTCACCGCAAGTCGGCACCATAGGACGGCGACGGCTCGGGATGCACCACTGGGTCGTGAAGCGGGCCCTGCCCCGCCAGCGCGCGAAGCGCGCTTGATGCCCGCCCGACCCACCGATCTAGCCGCTACGGGACGGCCGCAGTGATGACGACCGTAATCGGCTTCGCCTTAAGCTCCATCATCAAGAAGTACTTGACGCCATGCTCCTTAGCAAACTCATCATCGACCGCGGGAAACCTGTTCACGACGACAGAGTAGGTCCCTGGCTCCTCCAGACGAAACGTCATGGCGCGCATGTCCCCAAAGTACTTCCCTGGCTCGATCAGTACAAAGCCTGTGGCGGAATGGGGCGGGATCCTTCGCAACGTCATGTTCCATTCAGGGTAGTGAACCGACTTGCCCTGTACGTCGTTTACGACAAGGCCCAGGTTCCAGGTCCGTGCAAAGTCGCCCTCTACGGAAAACGTGAACCTTCCGTCGCTGACGATGCGAACGTCCAGCGCGATCTCCTCGCCAACTTTGTATGCCTGCTTGGCCGTCGCAACCTCCAACTTGATCTCTGACAAAGCGATTTGCGGTAGCGGCGCGGCGGACGGTGGGCCGCTACCGCTTGCAATGACGCAACCCACTAGGACGACGAATGCATGAAACATGAGAGACTCCTGGAGAGAGAGTATACAAGCGGCGCGCGACCGGGGTGACCGACCGGATCACCTCGGCCACCGACGCGGACAAGCGTGGAACTATGTCCCGACGGATTCGATGAAAGTAACGCGGTCATTCGCGTCAACCTGGACGTAGACGAGCGTATTCCCGTACTGATAGATCAGGACGCGATGATCGATTGTCTTGACGTGCGGTTCGGAGTATCCAGGTTCAGGGAACTCATTGCGACCTGACCTGACCTCCTCTCTTGTGATCGTCTCGCGTGGTTGGCCGTTGTCTGCAATGACGAGGGAGACGTCGTTGCCGAGATACCTGTCCATGTCGTCGGTCAGCGTCGGGTTGAGCATGCCGTTGATCTGGACGGCAACCAGCCACCAAGCAAAGAAGACAACGGCCAGGAGTGCACCGAGCAGCACGAACATCTTGAACTTCTTGGCTTCGAGCATGGTTCACCTTACATACGGTGCAAGCGGGGTCGGCGCTACAAAAGCGGCGGCAGAGTGGCCGCGGTGACCGGTCGGATCACCCCCTGGCCGTTCGAGACAACCTAGAACAAGATCCGTGAAACGGCAAAGCAGGGCGTACAATGAGCACATGCCTCGCGCAAAGCCGACATGGTTCTGGCTCGCGCCGATCCTCGTCGCCATTGGCCACTGGGAGCGAACCTTCTACTGCAAGGAGTGGAGTCATAGTCGCTATGCACACACCGAGTACCGATACATCTACGACAGCGTGACACCCTACTACTGGGCAACCACCGCGCTTGCCGCGATCGTGTTACTCATCTTTGGATTGAGGGCCGAAGCAATCCCCGCCTGGCTGCTCTCTATCGCCCTCTTCTTCCTCGGCTGGTGGCTCATCGTCCCTGTCTTCCTAACGTGATTGGTCGGGTGGCCGAGGTGTCCTGCCGGATCGCATCGGGATTGTCCAAGGCACC
>JANWJY010000023.1 GCA_025451715.1 Fimbriimonadaceae bacterium
CCACGTTGCGCGCCGCGCGACCGATCGTCTGCACCAAGGAAGTCTCCGACCGCAGGAAACCCTCCTTGTCCGCATCTAGGATCGCAACCAGAGTCACCTCAGGCAAGTCCAATCCCTCCCTCAGCAGGTTCACGCCGACCACAACGTCGTACACCCCAAGCCGCAGGTCGCGGAGGATCTCTGGCCGGTCCAGCGAGTGCACGTTGCTGTGGATATAGTTAACTTTGACCGCCAAATCTTCTAGATATCCGGTCAGATCCTCCGCCATCTTCTTGGTCAGCGTCGTGACAAGCGTCCGCTCGTTCTTGGTAGCCCGGACCTGGATCTCGTGGATCAGGTCGTCGATCTGCCCGATCGTCGGCCTGATCTCGACCTCCGGGTCCACAACGAACGTCGGTCGGATGATCTGCTGCACCCGCTGCTGCTCATTGTCAGCCTCGAACTGCGAGGGCGTCGCCGAAACGAACACCACCTGTGGCACCCGCTGAACGAACTCTTCGAACTTCAGCGGCCGGTTGTCCAGGGCCGATGGCAGACGAAAACCGTAGTCGACCAGCACCGACTTCCTTTGACGGTCCCCGTTGTACATCGCCCTGATCTGCGGCAAGGTCACGTGCGACTCGTCGATGAACACGATCGCGTCGCGCGGCAAGAAGTCCAACAGAGTGAAGGGCGGCTCACCCGGCTTTCGCCCGTCGAAGTACCGCGAGTAGTTCTCGATCCCGCTGCAGTACCCGACCTCCCTGATCATCTCAAGGTCGAAGTCCGTCCTCTGCTTGAGGCGCTGTGCCTCCAACAGCTTGCCTTCCGACTGGAAGTGCGCGATCTGCGCGTCCCGCTCCTTGTCGATCTGCACGAGCACGGAGTCGAGCCGCTCCCAAGGAGTCACGTAGTGCGTCGCCGGGAACACGCTGCACTTCGTCGGCTCGTCGATCACGTCCATCGTGAGCGGATCGACCAGGCGGATCCTCTCGATCACGTCGCCGAAGAACTCTACGCGCGTCACGATCTCCTCGTCTTTCGGCTGGATTTCGAGCAGGTCGCCCTTCACACGGAACGAGCCACGCGACAAAACGATGTCGTTCCGCACAAACTGCATGTGCACGAGCTGCTTCAGCGCGGCGTCCATCCCGTACTCCTGCCCGACCTCGAAGGTCACCGCCTGCTCGGCGTACTCTTCCGGCGAGCCGAGGCCGAATATGCAAGAAACGCTCGCCACCACGACCACGTCCCGCCGTTGGAGCAGCGCCTGCGTCGCCGCGTGGCGCAACCGCTCGATCTCCTCGTTGGCGCTCGAGTCTTTCTCGATGTACAGGTCAGTCGTCGGCACATAAGCCTCCGGCTGGTAGTAGTCGTAGTACGAGATGAAGTACTGCACAGAGTTTTCGGGGAAGAACGCTCGGAACTCCTGACAGAGCTGCGCGGCCAGCGTCTTGTTGTGCGCAAAGATCAGCGCCGGCCGCTGCATCCTCTGGATCACACTGGCCATCGTGTAAGTCTTGCCCGTGCCCGTCGCGCCGAGCAGCGTCTGGAACCGGTACCCCGCCTCCAGCCCCTCGCACAGACCCCCGATCGCCTTCTCCTGGTCGCCCTTGGGAGAAAACTCCTGGTTCAGCTTGAACGGGTTGTCGTACCTGACGATCGGCATGTGGACACAAGTTTACTATCTCTGGTGACCGATGTGGGGCCCTTCACTTCCTCGGCCGCACGGTTCGCACGCCGAACACCCCACCGGCCATTGCGCCCGGCTTCGCCTGCACCCGCACGGTCACCTTCTCCTTTCCCTTCGTCATATCCAAGGGCAGGTCGTGGACCACATCGAAGAACTCGCCCTGCTTTTCCGCAGCAAGCCGTTGGGTCGCGAGCACCTTTCCATCGACGAGGATGTCGAATACGCGGTTTCCGCCGTCGCTTCCCCAATAAGTCATCATCAGTTGGTTCGGCCCCTCCGGATCGACCTTGATGTCGAACTCGAACCATCCTCCGTCTCGCGCGTCGCGCCAACGTTTCTCATTGAGCACGCCCGTGAACGAGTTCTCGCTCTTCAGATTGTTGCTCCGGGCCGCGCGCTGCGAACCAACGTCCACGGTTTCCACAGTGCGTGCATCAAGTGCCCGCACCCGCTCCTTCTCCGCAAGAAACGACGCTTCTCGCGACTCCCATTCGGCCGTGGTCAAGACATCGAAGAACACCGAGTACCGTCCCTCAGTCACCATATAGAGAGGTACCAAGTTAATGTTCGCTGGACGCATGTTCTTCGTCGCGAACCGCCACCACTCAGTGTCTGAGCCATCGCTTGTCTCCAATTGCCCGATCACCGCAGGCGAGAGTCCGTGGCTCGACACTGCATCGTTCCAAACACCCGCCATCACGAGCGGGCCATACCGGTATGCGACCCGCTTGGGATTGTCAGGCATCGGCGCCGTCTTCAACTCGATCGGCGCGCCCACCTCAATCACCGTTGTCTTCGTCCACGTCATGTCCAGTTCCAAGTACTTGCCAGGCTCCACACCCATCCAAGACATCCCATTGTTCAGTCGCCATATCCCACTTTCGCCCCATCCAGGCGAACGAACGGCTAACTTCAACTTTCGTGGCGACTCCATCTCAAAAGTAATCTTCAAGTTGAACGACTCTGGCAACGCGCACTCCACTTTGACCTTCACGCCCTTCTCCTTCCAGTCCAACTCCGACGAGATGAACTGGTCGATGTACAGCGTGTCCCCGTCCTCATAGAAAACCGCACCGCCGTACTTCGCGTGGTTCTCCATCCCCGACCCGTGGCAGCACGTGAAGTTGTCCAACGGCCCGCTGAACTGCTTTCGCACCCCCATCCCCAGCGGCAAGAAGTAAGTCACGCCGTACGAAGTGGGATTGACCGACGCCAGGATGTGGTTCCACAGGGCCCGCTCGTAATAGTCCCCCAGCTCCACCGATGGCGATAGACAATAAAGGTGCTGCGTCAGCTTCAGCATGTTGTGCGTGTTGCACGTCTCCGTTGTGTTCGACCCGATCCGCGCCGACAACTGCCTGGGCGGTCCAAAGTACTCGCCCATCGTGTTCCCGCCGTTCACATAAGTGTGGTCCTCCACCACCTCCTTCCAGAAGTTCGTCGCGATGTCTCCAAACCGCTTCTCGCCGGAGAGCTCGTACTCCCGTACCGCGCCGATGACCTTCGGCACCTGCGTGTTCCCGTGCAGCCCCGTCAACCGACGCTCACCCTTCTCCAGCGGGTCTAAAACCCGCGCGTGGTGGAACTTCATCGCAAGGTCAAGGTACTTCTTCTCGCCCGTGTACGCGTAGAGGTTCGCGAGCACCTCGTTCATCCCCCCGTGCTCGGTCGCCAGCATCCGCTGCCAAAGCTCGGGCGTCAAGCCACGAGTCACCTCGATCGCCCAGTCGCCGAGCCGTGATGCAATCGCCAAAGCGTCCGAAGAGTCACAGTACAGATACGCCGCCTGAAGCCCGTCGAGCAGCTTGTGCTGGTTGTACCAAGGCACCCAGATCCCATTGAGGTTGAACGGCTGCGACCGCACCTCGCCCTTAGCGATCTCATCCCAGACGCGCGCAGCCTCAGGAAAGCCAGCGATCATCCCATCGGGCCGCGCCGACTGGCACTTCTTCAGCTCAGCGACGATCGCCTGGACCTTCGCAAGAAGCTTCTCATCCCCGGTCGCCGCGTACATCTGCGAACACGCCGTCAGATAGTGGCCGAGCGAGTGACCCGCGATGTCCATCCGCTCCCAACCGCCGTACGCCTCGCCCTTCGGCTCCAGGCCCGCGTTCTTGTAGAACCCGTTCAAGAGCCGGAACACGTCGAGCGTCAAGAGGTAAGCGTGGTCCGCGTCCTGCGCCTTCTTAAACGGCCCATCGAGAAGCCGAACGCGGTCCAGAGCGAAGGGCCTTGCCTTCAGCTCGACGACTGGCTTCACCTTCACCTTCACCTTCCCCTCCATCGACCGCGCCAACGCATCGACCTGTGCGGACGAGCCCACGCCGAGGGCAATGAGAGAGGTCGCACAAAGCACGCGAATCATATGGATCATGTTCAGAGGTTATCACACCTTCAGTCGGACGCTGCATTCCGCACTTGACTGTCGCAACCTACCACCCGACAACCCAGTATCATGTATGGAAAGGTGTGACAATGCCCAACCTCATCTCACACATCGAGATCGCTGGCCCGAACGGGAACAAGCTCCGTGACTTCTACTCTGGCCTCTTCGGCTGGTCGATCGAAGTCAAGAAGGAGCACGGATTTGACTACGGGTGGTTCAGCCCACCGTTCACCGAGACCGTCACCGGCGGACTTCGATACGAGCCGGAGGGAAAGGCGGAGACCGTCTTCTACGTCAGCGTCGAAGACCTCGAAGAGACCGTAAAGCTTGCCGAAGCGCTAGGTGGAACGGTACGCATCCCGCCGATGGACGGCGCGGGCAGGCGCTTCGCAATGGTCGAGGACCCCGACGGCAATCCCGTGGGCCTCATCCAGTCCTAGAGCCTTGACGAAGCGTATTCTCGCATTCGGAGCGTCTCAGGGTCGCTCCAGCCTTCCGTTGCGGCGAGGTAATCCTTGAAAGCAGCATCGGACTTCTCGTACTCACCCATCTCTGTATAGAGTTGACCGAGCAAGAACAGTGCTTTACGTCCCGCAGGGATGGGGGAGTTTGCCGCCTCGCTTCGAATCGACTCCAGCGCTGCTGCGGCCCTCTCACGATCGCCCGACAAGACACGGGCCGTGGCGACGTTCATCCTTCCTTCAACTTTGTAGCCAGGATTGCGGTCGATCTCACCCTCGAACACCCCTACGGCGTCCTCATAGCGGTTCAGCTTGACGTACATGTCGGCCAACTGGCCGGCCGCGATCGTCGTGTCGGTACCGGTCGCAATCGCGCGCATCAGTGCCGACTCAGCTTCCTCATAGTCATAGAGATCCTTGTAGACCATTCCGAGGATGGTCAGCGGCCGGCTCGCCTTGGGGCCGAGACTCACGGCCTTCTCTGCGTACGCCACCGCCTCCTGCGGCGACTCGTTCATGCGCAGGGACTCTGCGAGCATCATGTTCGCCATCATTCCGTTCGGGTCTGTCACGACGCCCCTCCGCCATAGGGCGACGTCGCTCAACCAAACGTTGTTGTACAACATGCTCATGACGGCCAAGCCGACGGCGGCTGTAAGGCCGCCAACGGTTATTCCGTTCCAAGCAAATCCCTGGATATCTGTCTTGTGCACCTTAGATGCGACGAAATCGAGCAGCAGTGCGACCAGGCCCAACAACGGCAGATACAGGTACCTGTCGCGCACGACGTGTTCCGGATTGAACGCACGGATGTAGAAAGCGGGAAGAATGAAGAGCATGACCGCGAGCGCCGCCGCCCAACGCGCGTTCAATCGTGCGAGCCAAACAAGCCCAACTGCCACCAAGACGGTAAATGCAAGTGGCATCCAAAACGCCATCAGCGTCATGTCGGACGACGAAATCGCTCGAAGTGGATACGCTGAAGACAGCCAGAACGGCGCAATAGATTGTTTGAAGTAAAACAGGACGAGTTCTGGGACGCTGAGAATCACGCTCGAGAGTGGGAGCACGCTCTGATCACCGACCGAGTACGCCCCTAAGAAGACGCCACGTACCACGAAGAACAGGGCGACGACGCCGACAAACGGTAGAGAAAACCGAAATGAGCGAGCGAGTGCGTCCAGGCGGGCTTCGCTCTTCGACATCGCGAACTCGATGATAAGGACTGCAGGCACCATCATCAGCGCCGCTTCCTTGCTACCCAACGCCAGCAAGGTCGAACCGAGCGCAATCACCCAGCCCTTGAGCGACGGAGTGGCGCGAAGGCCAAGGTAGGTATCTAAAGATACAAGCAGGAATGCCGCCATAAGCAGGTCCGGCGAGCCGGCGAGCCACGTGACGGATTCGACGTGAACGGGGTGCGCGGCGAAGATCCAAGTCGTGGCCGCCGCGACTGGCCACGAAAATCCAAGCCTGACCAGGACTTTCAAAGCAAGCCAGACCACCAGCAAGTGCAGCAGGATGTTGGCAACGTGCCACCCTGCCGGCTCGAACTCGAACACAATGAAGTTTGCGATCGTCCATGCCGTGAAGACCGGGCGGTAGTAGTTCGAGACTGTATCGAACGACGGCGATTTAAACGCCCATACGTCGCTCGTCAGTGCGGTCGACCAAAGGCCCGGGTTCTGAATCAGCGGGTTGCGCACGACTTGGTTGAGGTCGTCGTAGACGAACTGCCCCTTGGGAGCGTTCCAAAATGCCAGCCCGACCAAGAGAGCGGCGATCCCCATGATCACCGATATCGGCCTCTTCGACTCCGGTTCCATCGGTCTTAGCCGCCTATTCTACTGGCGAGGAGCAACCAACTCTTGCTTCGGCGGTATAACCGCGCCCGTGGCTGCGCGAACGCGGACGTCGAAACTCATCACGATCGGTGGCCCGGTCGGGCTCGCGCTCGGCATCATTCTCGGCACCATGGCCCACAACGGAACCGCGCCCTGGATCGCAGACCTGCTCCCTTACATCGACCCCATCGGCCGGATCTGGATGAACGCACTTCGCGTCGCGGTCGTCCCGCTCACGGTCTGCCTGCTCGTCGTAGGCGTTTGCAGCCTTCCAAAGGGCAGCACGCTCGGTGCGTGGGGAGCCCGGACGATCGGCTGGTTTGTCGGGCTGTTGGTAGCGGGAGCCGTGTTCTCCGTCGCAGCGACCCAATCGTACTTCGCATTCAACAAGCCGGCAAAGGTCGAGCTTCCGCCACTTAGTTCGCCCATTGCGGTGAATGAAGTCTCCGAGAACTGGGTCGATGACATTCTTCCGTCGAACGCCATTGCCGCCGCCGCAGCCGGAGACGTGCTCCCGCTCGCCGTCATCGCTGTGCTGTTCGGCCTCGCGCTCCGTGCCCTCGGTGAAGAACGAAGGAAACCAGTCGAAGCCGTGTTCATCGGCGTGCGCGATGCTGTACTTGTATTCGTCAACTGGGTGATCCTCGCTATCCCCATTGGCGCGTTTGCTCTCACCTTCTCTTTCGCCGTCGAAAGCGGACTCGAAACGGCAGGGGCGCTCGCCCACTTTACGGTCTACGTCTGCGTGCTCATGCTCATCGTGCTCGCTGCGCTCGTGCTTGCTACGATCATCGTCTCACGTCGAGGAACCTCGGCGATCATCGCCGCCATATCGCCGCTCATCGCCGTCGCCGTGGGCACTCGCTCGTCCCTCGCCTCGCTCCCGAGCCTCGTCCAAAGCGCGGGCCAGATCGAACTCCCCGACCCTGCGACCGAGATCGTGCTCCCGACCGCCGTCAGCATATTCAAGATCAATCGCACGATCTCTTCGACAGTGAAGATCCTGTTCATGGCCTCGATCGTCGGCGTCGTGGTTTCTCCGCAGGCGCTCATCGTGTTCATAGCCACGGTCATCCTCCTGAGTTTTGCCACACCAGGAATCCCGGCGGGGGGAAGCAACAGCACGATGGGCGCGTACATCGCAGCGGGAGTGCCGATTGAGGCAGTCGTCCTCTTTGAGGTCACAGAAGGAATCACCGACATTGTCAAGACGCCGCTCAACGTCGTCGCGGACTTCGCCGTAGCCGTGTTCGTCTCCCGCAGCTTCGCGCCTAGCCGAACGCGAACTTCTTCGACTCTTTCAGCAGTTTCCGAAGAACCGGCTGGTTGACGTCGTCCCACTTCTTGAAGCGTATGCACGACTTGCCAACGCTGACCTTTCCAAGTTGTGACGCGTACTGTTCCGGCAACATCCCCTTGTCGTTCACGCCGCAACAATAGACCCCGAGCGACGCCTTGTTGCACGCCATCCCTACCATGAACCACTCACCCTCGCACGTCTGTCCCTTGTAGTGGAACTTCCCGAACCCGATGTAGTTACCGATAACGAACGGCTCCAAGTCGGGCCGGGCCTTCCGGATGAAGTCGTAGATCTCACGCGCCTCTTCCTTGCGCGGGCCCTTGATCGCTGCGAGGTACTTTTCTGGTGTCACAGAACCTCTATTTTACCTATCCTTCCGACTAACGACTCTGATCACGACGATCATGAGCGCGAGTGTCGCCAAAACTGCGAGCGCTGGCACCGGAGTGTTCCCGCTTCGCAAAGCGGCAATCCCAACGACGACCAACATCGCCATCGCCATCGCCACACCCATCCTTCGGCCGCGCGAACGCATGCGTCGGCTGTTTGTCCAATGCATGCTGGAATAGAAGTCGCCGAATCGTGAGTCCGAGTTCTCGGCGCGGCGGCGCAGTTCATCGTTCTCCCTCTCTAGTGCGTCCAACCGCTCCTTGAGCTGTCGTTCAGATTCTGCTGTCCGGACTTCGCGCAACATCCTCGTCACGACGGCTGGTTCCACCTGCAGAGCCTCAGCGACGTCGGCGACGGTCGAGCGAGTGTCGTTTCCCGCCTGCCCCTCGCCATACCGCTTGACGATCGACTGCACCTCTTCCTCGGTCAGCCGCTCGTATGTGCCCTCAAACCTTTCGTTCACCGTCCGCGCTCCTTCACATGCGATAGTACCAACGGCGGCGCGGCCGGGATGCGACTGTGGGCTTAAAGTAAATGTCCCCACCGGACACCGGGCAAGGGGAGAGCAAATCCCGGGGCGATGAGGACAACCCAACTATACGCCATGATTCCTGCCCTGTCAACCCATCCCGCCCCAGTCCCGGCATTTTTTTCATACTTGGGCGGATCCAGGCGTCGGGGGAATCTCTCGCATCTTCGACAACTCGCTCATCGCGCGTCGGAGAACGGGCTTTCAAGCTTCAGCAAAGCGCCTGCGAGAGTGGAGCAAGCACACACACATCAAGTTGAATTCTCGCATGAATGACTTCTCATTTGAGGATTGCCAGTCGCGTCAGTTGAATGCGAAACTCTTGCAGACCAGATAACAACCGCGCATTCCACACGCAGAAAAAAAACTCTGAATGAACCAAAATCGCTGAGACTTAATGCTTTTTGCATACAATCGCCGTCTTAAGACTTGCGGAAGCTTGTGCACAAGAACAGCTTCTCGGAGGAAGACAACTGATGGCAATGAAGAGAACTGCCGCAAAGAAGACAGCCAAGCGAAAGCCGGCGCGTCGGAAAACTGCGGCTAAGCGAACGACAGCCAGAAAGACCACGAGGCGCAAGCCCGCGGCCCGAAAGGCGACCGCTAAGCGAAAACCGGCGGCCAAGAGAAAGCCGGCCAAGCGAAAGACCACGGCCAAGCGAAAGCCGGCGGCCAAGCGGAAGACTGCTCGCAAGACCACGGCCAAGCGAAGGCCGGCGGCCAAGCGGAAGACTGCTCGCAAGACGACCGCCAAGCGAAAGCCCGCGGCCAAGCGAAAGACGGTGCGAAGGAAGACAGCTCGAAGGAAGCCAGCCGCCAAGAAAGCGGCTATGTGAAAACAGGGTAGAGACAAGCATTTGGCGCCCCGATCTCATCGGGGCGCACGTGCGTTAAGCCATTCGCTTTCGCCAAGACTCGTGGTCCGTGTTCTTGTAGCGGCTCTTCACTGCACAGTCGCCGTTCGGAGAGATCAGGCCGTTTTCAAACGCAATCAAGTGCCGACCGACGGCAGCACCAAATTCCACAGGCACAGCGTTCCCTAACTGTCTGTACTGAGCAGCGAGCGATCCACACACGGTCCAATCGTCGGGAAACGTCTGTAGCCGCCTATACTCGTTTACAGAGAGTGGGCGCAGTTCGACTGGATGACCAAGTTCTGTTGCGGGCATCACCGGGCTCGTCACAAGCGTGGGAGACGGTTTGTCCCAAGCAAGGCGGCGACAGAACCCGACGCGACCTCCGCTCGATCCATACGCCCGCCCTAACGCCTCCTTCTGCAGCGCAGGAGAAAGGTCTCTCCAATTCTGACCCTCACCTAACTTCGAGAAGAACCGCTCACGCCCCGCACGGAACTTCGCACATTCACCAGTCGAAGAGAGCCCTGACACGGCCGAACGAAAGGTCTCCAATCGGCCAACGTGGGATGGCACCAAGTGCGACACGACTCGTCCGCCTGAGCCCGCGATCAACAACACCCGCTCGCGCGATTGCGGTACACCAAAGTTCGCGACGTTGTACAGGTCGAAGCTCACCCCATAACCCGCCGCCTCAAGCATCCCGACGATCTGCTTGAGCGCACCGCCAGGCCGCTCCACCTCACTAAGCGGTGCTGACCCAGGCCCCCGCAAGGTGTGCGGTCTATGAATGAGCGGAGCGGAAAGCAGCCCGCGCACGTTCTCCACAACGATGTACCGAGGCTCGAGCGCAACAGCGAGGGTCAAGAAGTGCAAGAAGACGTTGCCGCGAGTGTCCGCCAGCCCGCGCCGCCTGCCCGCAGTAGAGAACGACTGGCAAGGTGGACCTCCCACAACCGCGAACGGCCGCCTACCTACTACCGAAGCAACTTCGGACCCTGTCAAGGCACGCACGTCCCTGTCGAAGAGGTGCACCCCTGCCCGGTTCGCCCGTATCGTCGCCAGCGACGAACTGTCGATCTCGTTCAAGGCTAGCGGAGTCAGTCCGGCGCGCTCCAGGCCCAGATCCAGGCCCAACGCCCCGCTGAAGAAGCTCACATACCCGCCAGACACCCGGCTATTATGTTCAAGTTCAGCCCCAGAACTTAGACTCTTCAATCAAACCCGGAGACGAAAACCGCAATTACCCTCGTCCAAAACCCAAAGAAATGGACTAAACTAACGCCGAACTACCGAGGATCAAATGGAACTTCCGCAGGCACTGAGAGACAACTATCTGTTCCGGGGGCTGTCAGCCGCCCACATCGATGAGATCCTGGGGATCGCAACGACCAAAGACTTTTCTGGCGGCGACATGATCCTGCGACAGTTCGGCCGAGACACCGACCTCATGGTCATCCTCAAGGGCGCGGCGCTCATCAAGACCTTCAGCGGTGACCCGATCGCCGAAGTCGGCCCTGGCTCGGTCCTTGGAGAGATCTCGCTGATCGACACCGAACCGCGCTCCGCGACCGTCGCGGCCAAAGGCGCGTGCACCGTCGCGGTCATCCCGTCCTCAGGGTTGCAGAACCTCATGAAGCACGACATCGGAATGCGTTGCGTCATGATGGAGAACCTCGCCAAGGTGCTTTGTCAGCGACTGCGCACCGCGAACGTCCAACTCGACGGCGCGATGGCCGGTACCGCCCGCTAGTTCCCCACCGCCGGTGCCCGCCAAACGGTCTTCCCGTCGAGGTGCGACGCGAACACGCCGGAACTTCCGACCGTCGCCGTCACTTTGCCGGTGCCGTCGCGCACAGTGAGCATCCCGCCACCGACCACGCCCTCGAGATTGAGCGACGACACGCCTGCACCGTTGTTGAGCGTCAGGCTGCTGCTGTTCGCCCCAGAGATCAGGTCGATCCCACGTTTGCCCGCCGCACCCGGCATCGTGATCTGCGAAGACGAACCCGTATTGCTGATCACCAGCAAGTTCTTCGACGCCTCAGCCTCGAACATCGCACCGAACGACGTGGCCGAGAACCGCGTCCTGGTCGAGCCGTTTGCCGAGATCATCTCCATCTGGGCCCCGTCAGCGACGGTGTTGAAGTTCACCCCTCCACCGACGCCGGCGGCAAACGTGATCGACGGCCTCTCTTGGTTGTTCAATAGTGCGAACATGCAGTTCCCGCCCTGGATACCCATGAACGCCACGACCTTACTGTTCTTGTCCATAAACTTCAGGCCGTCGTCAGGAACGAGGATGCTGTTGATGAACGTGACTGGAGGCGTCAACTGCTGTTGAGCGCTCGCCTGAACCGGCCGCCCGATCAGTCCGCCGACGAAACCACCGATCAGGGCAAGGAGAGAGAACAAAAGCGTGTGTCGCAGTGTCATGGTTCTTTGACGGCCCCAAGGCCGACATTGTTTGCAAGACCACCGATTGCCTTTGCCTTCCAGCCGTTCCTTGAACCCCCGACCCCCTCCATCCTTCATACTTCCCCCAATGCTCCTCGCGGCGACACTGATCCTCCAGACCCTGATCGCGCCCCCACGCTTCGTCGAAGCATGGCCCTTCCCCGCACTCCCGACCGTAAAGATCGACGAGTGGCAGGCCAAGGTCGGCGTAGCACAGGAGTTCGCCTACCGCGACAAGCTCCAGGGCCGCGTCTTCTGGATCGACGGCACAGCCAACCTCGAGCGCTGCGACTCCGACGAAAAGATCGCCGCACTCATGGAGAAGGTCGCGAAGACTGGCTTCAACACGGTCGTGTATGACGTCAAGCCGATCGTCGGCCGCACCCTCTACCCCAGCAAGCTCACCGAAAAGCTCACTGAGTGGAAGGGCCAAAAGATGCCGCTCGAATTCGACCCACTCGCCGCAATGGTCCGCGAGGCGAAGAAGAACGGCCTCTCCATCCTCGTCAGCATGAACGCGTTCGCCGAGGGCCACTCCTACGCCAAGCGCGACGCCGACAACCCCGACACCCAGTTCGGCAAACCCGGCTGGGGCTACGAACATCCAGAGCTTCAGACCCACGTCTACAAGGCGAACCCTGCGATCTTTCCTGCAAACGGGGACCAGCTTCCCGTCGTCGTCCTGCCGTCGAAGCCAAACACGTGGAACGGCGACAACGCCATCTTCACGACGCTCACCAACCTTCCGACTGCAGACTGGTACGTCGCGCTCGACGAGAAGGGATCGATCCTCAGTCGCGGACCAGAGAAGCCCACAACTGGCGTCTCATTCATTCTCGCAAAGGGCGACGACGTCCAGGACCTTCGCACGCTCACAGACGAGCGAGGAGTCGTCGCGTTCGAGTCGATGTACAACTTCGTGAGCATGGAGTCCGAGCAAAACCAGATCCCCCTCATGATGAACCCGCACGAGCCGATGGTCCAAGCACGCACCTTCGCATTCGTCGACGAGGTCTTCGCCAACTACGACATCGACGGACTCCTCTTCGACGACCGCCTCCGCTTCGCAGGGCTTGAGGCCGACTTCTCTCCCTACACAAGAGACCTCTTCGGGAAGTATGTCGGCCGCAATGTGAACTGGCCGCAAGACGTCTATCTCACGACTTTCGATACGAGACTGAGAACAGGCATCGACCCCGGCCCCCTATTCGACGCGTGGCTCACCTTCCGTGCGCAGACTCTTACCGACTGGGTCAAGAAAGTCCGCACCCACATCCCCACGGGCAAACAGTTCGGCATCTACGCCGGCTCGTGGTACGGCGACTACGCACAGTACGGCAACAACTACGGTTCCGACCAGATCCAAGCCGGATTCCCGTTCCTCACCTCCCACTACCGAAAGACAGGCTTCGCAAAAGAGCTCGACCTCCTCATCACCGGCTGTTACTACCCCACCGCCACGATCGTCGATGCGATGAAGGTCTCCGGGCCGATCGGCCGAACAGTCGAGGCCGCGGGAGTCGTCAGCAACCGCGTCGCGCGCGACCAGTGCTGGACCTACGCGGGCATCATGCTCAGCGACTTCAAGGGCGACACCGAGCTCCTCGGCAAGGCGATGCAGGCCGCCGCCGCCACCACACAGGGCGTCATGGTCTTCGACCTCTCACACGACATCGACCTGTACTGGGAGGTCTTCGAAAAGGCCTTCCTCACCGATCCCAAGAAGGCGCCGCACACACGACCGAACCTGATCGCGCTCGTACGCCGAACCCGCCTGACGTGGGAGGCCAACGGCTGGCGAGAACCTCCTTTCCCATTCTTCCCAGGCGCACCTGGCGCCGGATTCTAAAGATCGATCGCTGCATTCCGAAGCTCTCCCTTATACTAAGAGGCAGTGCTTGGCGACTTCAAGGTGGTGAGCAGACCCTACGTCCCGATTTGGCGGCAGAAAAGGGCGAAGAGACAGATCGCTGCAGAGACTGTGATGGGCGTTGCGTCGGTCGCCGGGCTCGTGCTCGTTTGGAGCCCGTGGCGAGACCCGCAGGAGCTGCAAACAGCGATCTCGTTCCAGCTTGCAGCGCGCGACCTCGTTGCCGTCTCGCTGTTCGTGTTCATGGCGTTCGTGCTCTTGTCTATGGCCGTCCGCCTCAAACGGGCCCAACGCACAGCGAGTGCGCTGCTCATGGGTCTGGAAGCCCTCGCCCTCGCCTACCTTGCGATGTCGGACCCGTTGTCGATCGACCACCTTGTGACCTTCGTCGCCGTCGCACTCGCCTCCGCTGGGTGGCTCGTCGTCCTAGCTCTCGACCTGGAGGACTCCTGGCTCGGGCTCGCCTCGCTGGGGGGCGTTGCGGCCCTGTTCCTGATCCCAGTGAGCATGGGCATCGGCGAACGGGTCCTGATCACCTCCTGCCTGGTCGGCATGAACGTGATGTTCTTCCGGCATTTTGACTAATCGAGTCCATCGCCGTCTCACTGTTCCCCTGGACCGCCGCTATACTTCGAGACATGACGACCACCGACATCAGCCCCGAAATGCTGGCCCTGAAGACACGCCTCAAGGCCACCTGGGAGGCTGGCGACTATGGCGTCTTCGCCAAGTACCTCGAGCCAGGCGCGATCGAGTTCTTCGACCGGCTCGACATCCCCGCGGGGACAAAGCTCCTCGACATCGCCTGTGGTGCAGGGCAGCTCACGGTCCCAGCCGCGAAGAAGGGCATCGACGTCATCGGCCTCGACCTCGCGCAGAACCTCGTCGACCAGGCCAACGAGCGCTTGCAAACGAAGGGACTGAAGGCAAAGGCAGTCCAAGGCGACGCCGAGGACCTCCCCTTCGCCGACAACGAGTTCGACGTCAGCCTATCACTCATCGGTGCAATGTTCGCGCCGCGTCCGGAGCTCGTCGCAAAGGAGATGCTTCGCGTCACGAAGCCCGGCGGTCAGATCGTGATGGGCAACTGGACCCCCGAAGGTCATGTTGGCCAGATGTTCAAAGTGATCGGCAAGCACGTCCCACCGCCGGCTATCTTTCCGTCCCCGCTGCAGTGGGGCGTGAAGGAAAAACTAAACGAACGCCTCGGCTCAGGCACCACCGACCTGCGCGTCACGTCGTACCTTTATCCCATGCAGTACCCGTTCTCGCCGCGCGAGGTCGCCGAGTTCTTCGTCGAGTACTACGGCCCGACAAACAAGGCCCACCATTCGCTGCAGGGCGACGCGCAGAAGGCGTTCATGGACGACTTCGCCGGGCTCTGGGAGCGGAACAACGAGTCAAAGGACGGCACCACGCTCGTGATGTCGGAGTACCTCGAGGTCGTCGGCACGAAGAAGTAGACCACCGTTGTTGTGCAGGCGTCTAGCCGGCACTTGGTAGGCCCCGATAGTGTTGAGCGCACAGCCACTACCGGGGCTGTTTTCTTCGTCCGCCATTGTTCTAACCGGATAGAATCATGACATGGCCCTCGCCGCGCTCCTTCTCGCCGCCACCCTCCAACAATCGACGGACCTCCGCGGCGGGTACGACGTCGACACCTACCGCCTCGATCTCGTGGTCGACCCCGAAACCAGCACACTAACCGGCACCGTCGCAGTCGTCGCGAAGGTCACAGCGGGCCCCCTCGCATCGTTCGAACTCGACCTCCAAGACGGACGCCGCGTGACTGGAGCGAGGCAGGTCACGCAGACCGTCACGCCAACAAGCCCGCTGAGCGGCACGACGCTCGCCTTCACCCACACGAATAGCCGTATCCGTATCGCCCTTTCAAAGCCTGCTCAGACTGGCGAAGAGCTCCGAATCGCGGTCGACTACGAGGCGAAGCCTGGCCCAAGCGAGAGAGGACTGAGGTTCGGCAAGACTCCCGACGGCAAACCCTGGATCAGCACGAGCTGCCAAGTCGCCGGCGCCCACTCCTGGTGGCCGTGCAAGGGCGAGAACGAACACCCGGAGGACAAGTTCGCGCACCTCTACATGAACGTCACCGTCCCCAAGGGCCTCTTCGCGGTCTGCAACGGGAAGC
>JANWJY010000024.1 GCA_025451715.1 Fimbriimonadaceae bacterium
CTGCCCGATCGAGACTCCTGAAGGCCCGAACATCGGACTGATCTCTCAGCTCACGACTCACGCACGAGTCGACGAGTTCGGCTTCATCATGACGCCGTACCGCGCCGTCCGAAACGGCGGTGTTGTGCAAGACGAGGTCGTGTACATGACCGCACAAGAGGACTTCACGAAGCGGATCGCTCCGGCCGACACGAAGCTCGACCGGTACAACCGGGTCGTTGAAGACCACGTGACTGTGCGCTGCCAAGGCGGCGACGCCATGTATGGCGGCGCCTCCTACCCAACAGTTCCGCGCGACGAGGTCGACCTGATGGACGTCTCGCCCGTGCAGATCATCTCGGTCGCGACCTCGCTGATCCCGTTCCTGGAGAACGACGACGCGAACCGCGCCCTGATGGGCGCGAACATGCAGCGACAGGCGGTTCCTTGTTTGCGCTCCGACGCGCCGATGGTCGGCACCGGCCACGAGAGCCGCGCCGCAATCGACGCGGGCGCCGCGATCGTCGCGAGGCGCGCTGGAAAGGTTACGTACGTCGACAGCCACAAGGTCGTGATCGAAGTCGACGGCGGTGGCAAGGACGAATACCCGCTGCTGCACATGTTCCAGAGTAACAAGTCGACGTGCTTTACGCACCGCCCCGTCGTGTTCCCTGGAGACCTGGTGCTCCCAGGCGACGCGCTCGCCGACGGCCCGACCTGCGACCAAGGACGCCTTGCGCTCGGCAAGAACCTCGTCGTTGCGTTCATGCCGTGGGGCGGATACAACTATGAGGACGCGATCCTGCTGAGCGAGCGGCTCGTGAAGGACGACGTGTACACGTCGATCCACATCGAGCGCCACGAGGCGGAGGCGGTCGACACCAAGCTTGGCCCAGAGGAAATCACCCGCGACATCCCGAACGTTGGCGAAGAGGCCCTCAAGGACCTCGACGAGAACGGGATCATCCGCGTCGGTGCAGAAGTGCGCCCCGAGGACATCCTCGTCGGAAAGGTCGCACCGAAGGGCCAGACCGAGATGACTGCGGAAGAGCGGCTCATCATCGCGATCTTCGGAAAGAAGGCCGAGGAGACACGCGACGTCTCGCTGCGCGTCCCGCACGGCGAGAAGGGAACGATCATCGACGTCAAGGTCTTCAGCCGGTACAAGTACCTCAGCCCGACGATCAACTATATCTACAAGGAGTCGAAAAAGCGCGAGCGCCTGATCTGCGACCGCACCGACGAGCCCTTGCTGCAGATCCCTGGCGACGAGCTTCCTGCCGGTACTAACATGAGCGTGCAGGTGTACGTCGCGCAGAAGCGCAAGATCATGGTAGGCGACAAGATGGCGGGGCGACACGGCAACAAGGGCGTCATCTCGCGCATCCTGCCCGTCGAGGACATGCCCGTCTTGCAGGACGGCACGCCGGTCGACATCATTCTCAACCCGCTCGGCGTCCCGAGCCGAATGAACATCGGCCAGATCCTCGAGACGCACCTCGGTTATGCGGGAACGCACCTCGGTGTGCGCTATGTGTGCCCTGCGTTCGAGGGAGCGACGGAGCACGAGATCCTGGTCGAGGTCGAGCGCATGGCGCAGGCGATGCGGCGAAAGACGCTGCAGGCGTACTGCAACATGGAGCTGGGCCTCAAGGTTCGCTTTAAGCAGGGCGCGACCCTCGAAGAGCTCTTCGCCGAAGTCGAACTTCGGTTGCGAGAGCTCGACATCGAGAGGCTCGAGCACTGTTCGCGCATCGTGGCAGCGCCTCCGGCAAAGTCTGTCGCAGAGCTCTTGGAGATCGACCCCGACGAGTGGCGTCCGCCCGTGTTCGAAGAGCGAATGGGCAAGCCTGCAGGCGCGAGCGACTCTCTCTATAAAGAGATCATGAAGAAGATCGAGGCGAACGCGTTTACGCGCGCCGGCATCGATCCCCACTCGTGCAAGTCGATCGTACGCGACGGACTGACCGGCGACACTCTGCCCAACCCGATCACGGTCGGTTGCATCTACATGCTGAAGCTCGAGCACCTCGCGGACGAAAAGATCCACGCGCGCTCGATCGGCCCCTACTCGCTCGTCACCCAGCAGCCGCTCGGTGGCAAAGCGCAGTTCGGCGGCCAGCGGTTCGGAGAGATGGAAGTCTGGGCGCTCGAGGCGTACGGTGCGGCTTACACGCTGCAGGAGCTCCTCACGATCAAGTCCGACGATGTCGTTGGCCGTGTGAAGGCGTACGAGTCGATCGTCAAGGGCGAATCGATCGCAGAGCCGGGCATCCCCGAGTCATTCAAGATTCTGGTCAACGAGCTTCGCTCGCTGTGTCTCAAGGTCTCGGTGGAAGACCGGAACAACCGCGAACTGACGCTCAAGGATCTCGACGAACTTACGGGAAGCGACGACGTGCGGCTCGCACGGTCGGTCGGCTTCTTCAACTGATAGACGGCTGACGGAGAACGCACTGCGCGTTTTCCGTCACAGCCCGGTAGAGCGGGCAACTGAAAGAGAAACATGGCGGACACGAACCTATTTGACAAGATCAGAATCGGTGTGGCGAGCCCCGAGGAGATCAGAAGCTGGTCGCACGGAGAGGTCAAAAAGCCCGAAACGATCAACTACCGCACGTTTAAGCCGGAGCGCGACGGGCTATTCTGCGAGCGCATATTCGGCCCGGTCAAGGACTGGGAGTGCGCCTGCGGCCGTTATAAGAAGATCAAGTACAAGGGGATCGTCTGTGAGCGCTGCGGCGTCGAAGTGACGCGGCAGAAGGTACGGCGCGAGCGCATGGGCCACGTCGAGCTCGCCGCTCCCGTGTGCCACATCTGGTACCTCAAGGGCGTCCCGTCGCCGCTTTCGCTGATCCTCGACATCTCGCCGAGGCAACTCGAGAAGGTCATTTATTTCGCGTCGTTCATTATCATCGAACTTCAGGCCGAGAAGATCCAGGAGATGATGCCGACGATCCGCGAGGCGATTGAGTCGGAGAAAGAGGCTATCCAAGAGCAGATGAAGCAGCTCGAAGTCGAGAGCCTCGGCAGGCTCGCGACCGAAATGGTCAACAACCCGGACGAGTACTTCGACGAGGGCTACGTGCGCGACCGCATGAAGGCCAACTTCGACCGCATCCGCGCCGAGTACCGCGACGCGGACGAGCGGTTGCGCGACCTCGACATCGCCGGCGAGCTGCTCGGCAAGCTCGAGATCAACCAGCTCATCGACGAGGACAAGTGGCGCGCGATCAGCAAGATGCTGAATTTCGTCGGACGCCGCCTGCAAAAGGACCTCGACGAGCTCGTGACCGCGAACATCGGCGCCGACGCCGTACGCGACCTGCTCAGAAAGGTCGACATGGAGCGCCTGGTGCGCGAGCTTCGAAGAGAGATCGTCGAGACCACGAGCCAACGGCGCGTGCGCGCGATCAAGCGGCTCGAACTCGTCGAGGCCCTACTGAGCTCCAAGAGCCAGCCGAACTGGATGATCCTCGACGTCGTTCCTGTCATCAGCCCCGAACTGCGACCGATGGTGCAGCTCGACGGCGGCCGGTTCGCGACGAGCGACCTCAACGACCTCTACCGCCGCATCATCAACCGCAACAACCGACTTAAGAAAATCATCGAGATCCAGGCTCCCGAGTCGATCATTAACCACGAGAAGCGGCTCCTCCAGGAAGCCGTCGACGCACTGATCGACAACGGAAGGCGAAGCAGGCCAGTCGTCGGCAGCAACCAGCGCCCGCTCAAGTCGCTCAGCGACATGCTCAAGGGCAAGGAAGGACGGTTCCGAAAGAACCTGCTCGGAAAGCGCGTCGACTATTCCGGCCGATCGGTCATCGTCGTCGGCCCGCACCTCAAGCTCCACCAATGCGGCCTCCCGAAGGAGATGGCGCTGGAGCTTTTCAAGCCGTTCGTTATGAAGACGCTTGTCGAGCGAAAGATCACGCAGAATATCAAGACGGCCAAGCGCATGATCGAGCGCATGCACCCCGCTGTATGGGACGGCCTCGAGGACGTGATCAAAGAGCACCCGGTGCTCCTCAACCGCGCCCCGACGCTCCACCGCCTCGGAATCCAGGCGTTCGAGCCGATCCTCGTCGAAGGCAAGGCGATCCAGCTCCACCCGCTGGTCTGCCACGCGTACAACGCGGACTTCGACGGCGACCAGATGGCCGTGCACGTCCCGTTGAGCATGCAGGCACAGGCCGAAGCGCGCGTGCTGATGCTCTCGACGCAGAACCTGTTCTCGCCCGCAGATGGCCGGCCAGTCACGTCGCCGATCCAGGACATCGTCCTCGGCGCGTACGCCCTGACTTACACCAACAAGGCAGGTATGGCCGAGCTGATGGCGCAGATCGCTGCGCACGAGAAGAACCCCGAGAAGAGCCCAGCGCCGAACGTCTATTCGAACCCCGACGAGGTCGTGTTCCGGTTCGAGAACTTCTCCGGCGACAAGATCGGCCTCAACCACCCGGTCCGAGTGCGGATCCGCCGTCCGATCTTCCGCAACGACAGCGAGATCGACTACCGCGACCCGAGCACGGGAATCGAGTACAAGAGCGAGACCAAGAAGAACGACTTCGACGAGGACGTCACAGAGCTGGCGCCTCTCAAACAGGAGTTCGAGACGATCATCGCGGTCACCACGCCGGGACGACTGATCTTCAACGCCGTCCTGCCCTATCCGATGCGGCACAGCGAGAAGTTCCTCAACGTCGAACTGACCAAGAAGGCGCTCGCGAACGTCATCGTCACCTGCCACGAGCAGGTCGGCACCGAAGGCACCATCAAGCTCCTCGACGACGTCAAGGACATGGGATTCAAGTGGGCCACGAAGTACGGCCTCTCGATCGCACTGACCGACATGGACCCGCCGGCAAAGCGAGACGAGATCATCACGACCTCGGACGAGCGCGCTTCGCGCGTCCTCGAGCAGTTCCGTCGTGGCATGACCTCGTTCCGAGAGATGCAGGAGAGCCTCGTGCGCCTGTGGACTGACACGTACGACCAGATCGGCAACGCGATCGTCGACAACATGAAACAGACGAACCCGCTGTCGATCATCACGGTCAGCGGTGCGCGCGGCTCCGTCAAGCAGCTCGCGCAGCTCAGCGGCATGCGCGGCCTTATGTTCAACCAGTTCAACGAGGTCATCTACGAGCTACCGGTCAAGAACTCGTTCCAAAAGGGACTCTCGATGCTCGAGTTCTTCGTCACCACTCACGGTGCGAGAAAGGGACTCGCCGACACCGCTCTGAGAACGGCCGACGCGGGCTATCTGACGCGCCGACTCGTCGACGTCGCACAGGACGTGATCATCCGCGCCCCGGACTGCGGCACAACCGACGGAATCCTCGCCACCAAACTCACGTTCGAGGGCAAGACGATCGAGAACATCGGCGACCGCGCTTACGGCCGCCTTTCGGTCAGCAAGCTCAAGGACCGCGCAGGGAGCGTGATCGTCGGTGAGAACGAGGTCGTCACCCAGGACATCGCCAACCGGCTGAACGCGGCCGAAGAGCAGTACGCCATCGAGCAGGAGAACGCCGACAGCGAAGAGAAGCAGATCGCGCTGCAGGAGCAGTACAAGAAGCTCGGGTTCGGAGTCGACGACCACGGTCGCCTCGGGGCGGTCGTGCGCAGCGCGATCACATGCGAGCTCGACCTCGGCATCTGCGCAAAGTGCTACGGCATCGACCTCGCGACCGGAAAGACCGTCGAGAACGGCGTCGCGGTGGGAATCATCGCCGCGCAGTCGATCGGCGAACCGGGCACGCAGCTCACGATGCGCACGTTCCACACGGGCGGCGTCGCGGGCTCCAAGACAATCGCACGAACGAACCAGTACAAGACCGGTAAGTTCATCCGACAGATCCAAGAGGACTTCCAGGCCGCGAC
>JANWJY010000025.1 GCA_025451715.1 Fimbriimonadaceae bacterium
CGATCTGCTGCGTCTTGCCGTCGGGCGACCAACCGATGCGCTCGACTCCGGTCAGGCACTTGGGCAGTGACTTGGCGGCGCCCAACGTGCCATCGGGGAGAAGCGTCTGGAGCAGGATCGTCGATTCCGACGCGAGGTCGCTTCGGTTGTTCGACTGTTCGATCCTCACCGCGATCGGTGTCGTAAATGAGACAGCGAATCGAGACGGCGGTGAGTACGGGCCTTCTTTGACCGAAACTTGCCGCATGGTCGTGCTCGCCGAGTCGAGGAGGTGCCACTCGTACGTTGTGGTTGCTCCAGAAAGGCGCATCGTTCTCACGAGCGCGATCTCGGTCTGAGGGAACCATTCGATCGTCGCTGTCTGGAGCACCACGTCTAAGGGCAGAGCAACCGAGCGCACGGTTCCGGCCGTGCTGTCCCACACGACGAGGCGCTTCGCCTCGGGCTCTGGCGGCCTGGTCCTGTACTCAAAGGGCCGATCGCTCGGCACTTCCTGCACCGCGACCAGGTAACGGCCGGAAGGCGAGGTCGAGAACGAGAGCACGTTCTGCGAGACGACGAGGCGCGGGCCAAGGATCATCAGCGCCCGCTCCGCGGTCAAGACAAGTGAGCGCTCTGGGAGCTGCGCGGGTACGCCCGCGCACACGACAAGAAGGCTAAGAAGCAATGCTCTCCGCATGCCCCTATTCTATCAGGCCCAGAGGGGCTACAACGATGGGCGATTGTGGCCGTCTTTAACAGTGTGGTCACCGTCGCAGCGCTCACCCTCGCCTACGCCGTCCAGGGCCAGCTCGCCTACGAGCTCAAATGGAAGCCAAAGAAGGGCGAGGCCCACGTCTACGAGCTCTTCATCAAGGATAAGGACTCGAGCGTCGAGGCCGCGGTCGAGCACAAGGTCACCGAGGTCAAGTCCGACGGAACGTACACGGTCCAGAGCCGCTCGCTCGGCGCGATCGTGCGCGTCGCGGGCAGCGATATCCGCGACGACCGCCCGAACGAGGCGCGCGCGACCTTCGATCCGTTCGGAAGGCTGGTCGAGCTCAAAGGGGGCACGACCGGGCTCGCAAAGTACCGCAGCGCGCTCCTCACCAAGTTCGTCGCACCGCCCCTTGCGGGCGACCTCGGCATGAAGTGGACCTACGAGCGCGAGAGGGACAGGCCTACGGGGCTTGCCGCGTGCAAAATCGAGTACACGCTCTCGAGCGCAAAGGACGGGATGGCAGAAGTGCAGTTCAAGTTCACAGAGCTCGGCGGCGAGTTCTCCCAGACGGCGACTGGAACGTGGTGGATCAACACCACGAACACGAACAAATGGCTGCCGGTGAGGATGGAGGCGAAGGTGAAGAACTTCGCAGGAAGCGAGAGCGCAGAGACTGAGATCAAGCTCGTTCTTCGCAGACCTGAGTGAGCAGCCACAGCGCGCACTTCAGCTTGCTCATCCTTCCGCTGCTCGCCTCCCGCCCGTCTGCGAAAAGGAGCGTGAGGTCGTTGTACTCGCTGTCGAACGCGATGTCGCTTCGACCGATGTCGTTGACCGCGACCGCGTAGACTCCCTTCTTCTCGATCTTTTCGCGCGCCTTCTCGATCCCGCCGTCGGGCTCCGCGGCGAACGCGATGGACCTGCCCTTTGTGAGCTTGCTCAGCTCCGCGAGCACGTCGGGGTTAGGAACGAGCTTCACTTCGCCCATCTCACCCGACCTGATCTTTCCCTCGACCTTGTCAGCGGGCCGGTAGTCGGCGACGGCAGCGACGCCGACGATGAGGTCGGCGGTCTTCGCAAAAGGCTTCGCGGCGTCGAGCATCTGCTGCGCCGTGCGAACGCTGATGTTCTGAGACTGAAGCGGCAGCGGCGCCCTCTGCGGCCCCGCGACGACTGTGACCTCTGCGCCCATGAGCAGCGCGGCGCGCGCGACCGCCGCACCCATCTTTCCGCTCGATCTGTTGGTGAGCACGCGCACGTCGTCGAGCTGCTCCTCCGTCGGGCCGCTCGTGACCAAGACCGTTTTGCCCTTTAGGAGCTGAGCGACGTTTGCGACGCTCGTGACGGCATTGACGATCTGTTCGACCGAAGCGAGCTTGCCCTGGCCCTGCTCGCCGCACGCGACCTCGCCCTCGTCGGGCTCGACGATGACCGCCGCACGCGCACGCAAAGTCTCCAATGACGCGCGCGTCGCCTCGTGCGCAAACATCGAGGGGTTCATCGCTGGTGCAACCACCATCGGTCCCGTGTACGCGAGAGCGAGCGTCGTGAGCATGTCGTCCGCGTAGCCGTTCGCGATCTTGTTGATCACGTTCGCGGTCGCCGGCGCGATCACGAGCACGGAAGCAGACCGCGCCCAGTCGATGTGCGCCATGCGCCCGCGCTCGGGCTCCTCGAACGTGTCCTGCAGACAGGGCTGTCCCGTCAGCGCCTCGAACAGCGCAACGGAAACAAACTTCTGCGCGCCGTCTGTGAGGCACACGCGCACAACGAACTCCTCTCGCATAAGCGACCGCGCAAGGTCGCAAGCGCGGTACGCGGCAACGGAACCGGAGACGCCGAGGACGGCAGTCCTCACCTCACCGCCTCCATCAGCTTCCGCACAACCGCGTCCACGTCGTCGTTCACGATCTGAAGCTGGTACCGGTCTGAGAGCGCCATCTCGTCGTGCGCGTTGCGCAGCCGCTTCTGGATCGTCTCCTCGTCGTCTGTCTTTCGGCCACGGATGCGCGCCTCCAGTTCTTCGAGCGAAGGCGGGAGGATGAACACAGTAATGGCATCGGGGCGTAGGTGCATCACCTCGATCGCGCCCTGCACGTCGATCTTCAAGACCGGTATCTTGTCCTGCTCGATGATCGCCTCCGTGTCCTTCTTCGGCGACGCGTAATAGTGGCCGTGCACGACCTTGTGCTCCCAGAAGTGCCCTTGGTCCAGCAGGTACTTGAACGTCGAGATGTCGACGAAGTTGTAGTCGCGGCCGTCGACCTCGCCGGCGCGCGGCTTGCGCGTCGTGTACGTGACGACGCGCACGATGCGCGGGTCCGCCGCGCGCCACGCGTCGATGATCGTGTCCTTGCCCACTCCGCTCGGCCCGCTCAGGATGACGATCATCGGTACAACAGGTCCATCAGCGCGTTCGCGAGCCGCGCGGGGTCGTGCCGGACGTAGTCGGTCTCGGACATCAGGTCGCCGGTGACGGGCTTGTAGCCCATCTGCCGCAGGCGCTCGACGTCCGGCTCGACGATGTCCTGCTTGTGAGAGTGGTAACGGTCGGCCGTGTCGGCAGATGGCGACATGACGTTGACGAGCACGTAGTCGCACACGCGGCCGTCTACGTTCGCCTCGAGCGCGACGACGTGCTCAGCGGCTGTAAACGCCTCGCTCTCGCCGCGCTGAGTCATCACGTTGCACACATAGGCCTTCAGCGCCTTCGAGTCCTCGATCGCCTTCGCGATCCCTGGCACGAGCAGGTTCGGGATCACGCTCGTGAACACGCTGCCTGGCCCGATCACGATCAGGTCCGCGGCCTTGATCGCCTCAAGCGCCTCGGGGTGCGGCTCGACCTCTGCGGGGTCGAGGTACACGCGCCGGATCGGCCCGCCCGACTCGACGATCGCGGTCTCGCCGCAGATCTCGTTGCCGTCGGCCATCAGCGCGCGCAAACGAACGGTGTTGCGGGTCGAGGGGATGACGCGCCCGCGGATCGCGAGGACCTCGCTCGCCATCTGCAGCGCGGCGTCGACGTCGCCGGTGCGCTCGTAGAACCCAGCGATCAGGAAGTTGCCGATCGAGTGGCCGCTGAAAACGCCGCTCGACTCCTTGAAGCGGTACTGGAAGAGGTCGGTCATCCTCTTCTCCGCGTCGGCGAGCGCGACCAAGCAGTTGCGGATGTCGCCGGGCGGGATCATCCCCATCTCGGTTGTCAGACGCCCGCTCGATCCGCCGTCGTCGGTCACCGTCACGAGCGCCGTGATGTTCGATGAGTACTGCTTAAGTCCGCGCAACAACGTGCTGAGTCCCGTCCCCCCACCGAGGGCGACGATCCGAGGGCCGAGCGCGAGCATCTGCTTGCGCGCGTACGCGTCCATCACGCCGTTGCGAGAGTTCGGGTCGACCGCCTCCGCGACGCGCTTGTCGAAGCGCTTGACCCCCCACACGACCACCGAAGCGCCGAAGAAGACGAGCAACAGGCCGAGCACGTGCGTCACCGTGTCCGCGCTGTCGCCGAAACCGAGCCCCGCAAGGAACCCGCCCCACGTAGAGGACGCGTTCTCGTACACCGGCTCGAGCAAAGTGCGGAAGATGATGATCGCGCCGAGAAGCGACACGAGGAGGCCCGCGACGGCGGCGGCGACGTAGCGATAAATCCCAGCGGTCGGCGCGAGGAGCCGACGGAACCGGTGGCGTCTAGTCCTTCTTGTCCTCATCCGGGATCAGGATTCCGAGCAGGCCGTACACGACCGAGAGCACCAGGCTCCCCACCAGGGCGGCGAGAAACCCGTCCACGACGAATCCGATCTTAAGGCTACCCGCCAGCCACAACATCGCGGCGTTCACGACCAGCGAGAACAGCCCCAGCGTCAGACAGTTGAGCGGGATCGTAAGGAACTTGACCACCTTGCCAAGGGTCGCATTGATCAGCGCCAGCACCGCCGCGCCGAGCAGCAGCGTCATCGCGTCACCGAAGCTCTTGATCTCGATAACGTCGAAGCCCGCCATGAACATCCCGGTCACCTTCGCCGCCACGACGAGCGCGACCGCGAACAGGACCCACTTTAGCAAAAGCCTCTTCATTTCGTGCCTCTTCCGGGGGAGCCGTAATCCGCCATACTCAGAGTCTACTTTGAAGGCCCAGACCCCGCTCCTCAAGCAGTACTTCCAGACCAAGGCCGCCTACCCCGGCGCCCTGATCGCCATGCGGGTCGGCGACTTCTACGAGTTCTACGGGGAGGACGCCGAGACCGCTTCCGGAGCCCTAGAGATCACCCTCACCGGTAGGGAGGACGGCAACAACGGGCGGGTCTCGATGGCCGGCGTGCCGTACCACTCGGTCGAGAGGTACCTCGCCCGGCTGGTGCAGCAGGGCTACAAGGTCGCCCTCTGCGACCAGGTCGAGGACCCGAGGCTCGCCAAGGGGCTGGTGAAGCGCGAGGTGACGCGGGTGCTCTCCGCCGGGACCCTGATGGACGACGCGATGCTCGAGTCGTCGTCGAACAACTTCCTCGCAGCGGTTTGTATGCTCGAGGGCCGCGCGGGGCTCGCAATGCTCGACCCCTCGACCGGGGAGTTCATCGTGACGGAGATCGAGGGATCGTCCGTCGCGGACAGGCTGCTGCAGGAGATCGCGCGCCTTCGCCCGTCGGAGCTCTTGTACTCCGAAGACGAAAAAGAGATCGGAGAGACGGCGGTGAGATCGCTCGGCGTGAGCGGCACAGAGGAGAAGCGCATGTCCCTCGACCGCGCAGAAAGGTCGCTCCTGCGCCACTTCAACGTCGTCAACCTTCAGGGATTCGGAGTCGAGGGCAAGTCCGGCGCAGTGACGGCCGCGTCGATGGTCCTCGAATACGCGCGCTCGCACGGACTGGACCTCAAGCACATCGACTCGCTCTCGACCTACTCGACCGAGTCGTTCATGAAGCTCGACCCCGCGACGCGACGGTCATTGGAGCTGACGCAGAACATCGCCGACGGCTCGCGCCGCTACACGCTGATCGATGTCCTTGATGAGACGGTCACCGCAATGGGCGCGCGGCTTTTGAAGCGGTGGGTGGAGCAGCCCTTGCTCGAAAGAGAGCCGATCGAGCGGCGGCACGAGGCGGTCGGTCGGCTCATCGAGCACGCGCTGGTGCGCGGTGACCTGCGCGACGCGCTGCAGAAGGTGCGCGACGTCGAGCGCCTCACCTCCCGCGCGTCAACGGGGCTCGCCTCACCGCGCGACCTCGCCTCCCTGCGCGACTCGCTGCTCGCCCTGCCCGTGCTCGACGACGCACTGAGGAAGGTCGCGCTCGGACGCCTGCACGAGCTAAGGGCGCAGACGAGCGACCACGGCGACCTCGCCCGCCACCTCGAGAAGGCGATCATCCAAGACCCGCCGCACGTGCTGCGTGAGGGCGGCGTCATCAAACCCGGCTTCGACATGGAGCTCGACAGCCTGCGCGAGTTGGGCAAGAGCGGAAAGTCGTACATCGCGGCCCTGGAGAAGACAGAAAGGGAGTCGACCGGCATTGACCGCCTCAAGGTCGGATACAACTCGGTTTTCGGCTACTACCTCGAGGTCGGCAACGCGAACAAGCACAAGGTCCCCGAGCACTACATCCGCAAACAGACGCTCGCGAACGCAGAGCGCTACATCACTGCAGAGCTTAAGGAGCACGAGAGCGCGGTGCTCGGCGCAGAAGAAAAAGCAGTCGCGCTCGAGACCGACATTTTCACGCGGCTGCGATCGCGCGTCGCAGAGAACGCAAGCGCGCTTCTCCAGACCGCGCGCGCAATCGCAGAGATCGACGTGCTCATCTCCCTCGCCGAGGCCGCGGTGAAGATGCGCTACACCAAGCCGGAGATCACCGACGATGACGTCCTTGAAATCGAGGAGGCGAGGCACCCCGTTGTCGAGGCGCACACGCCGCTGTTCGTCTCCAACGACCTCTCGCTCGGGACGACACGCCTTGTCGTGCTCACCGGCCCGAACATGAGCGGCAAGTCTACGTACTTGCGTCAGACAGCGCTGATCGTACTGATGGCGCAGATCGGCTCGTTCGTCCCCGCCACGAAAGCAAAGATGGGGATGTGCGACCGCATCTTCACGCGCATCGGCGCGAAGGACGAGCTCGCGACCGGCCAGTCCACGTTCATGGTCGAGATGGTCGAGAGCGCGAACATCCTCAACAACGCCACCCACCGCTCGCTCGTGATCCTCGACGAGGTCGGCCGCGGCACGTCGACCTATGATGGATTGGCGATCGCGTGGGCGATGGTCGAGCACCTTGCGCGCGTGCGCGCCAAGGTGCTGTTCGCCACCCACTACCACCAGCTCAACGCGCTCGCCGAGCAGGTTCAGGGCGTGGCGAACTTCCGCGTCTCCGTCGAGGAGGTCGGCGACCGCGTCGTGTGGACGCACAAGGTCTTGCCCGGCGGCACCGACCGCAGCTACGGCGTGCAGGTCGCGCGCATGGCGGGCATCCCCCCCGTGGTCCTGCGCCGCGCCGCTGAGATCCTCGCCGAGCTCGAGCGCGACCCCGCGACGCCTTCCATCGGCCCGGGCCTCGCGGGCGTGCAGATGACGCTCTTCGACGCCGCGCCGTCGGAGGTCGAAGAGGAGATCAAACGCCTCGACCTCAACGCCCTTACGCCCGTCGAGGCGCTGGTGAAGTTAGAGGAGCTGAAGAAGCGGCTGTGATTTAGGACTGTGGGGTCATCCTGAGCCTGTGGAAGGAGACCGCGCTTTGGATTGATTTGACGTGGCAAAAAAACTACTGCAGTGGAGCCTCAGTAATTCTCGTACGTCACCCATTCGCGGCCCTCGCCGACCTTCTTGATTTCGAGAACACCACTTTCGAACTTGTACTCGTACGGTTCGAACCCGCCGCTTTCCCCCTCCTCACCAAAGCCTTGGATCTCGATGACTCCAATCTCCTTCACTCGCCAGTTTATTGGCGAGCCGGGATTCGTCGGATCGCTCCCTGCGTCGCGGCCCGTTCCATCGGCGTTAAAAACGTAGCCGTCGTTTTTAGGGTTACTCTTGTCCTGCCACTTTCCGACCAATCGCGCTGACTCCGGCCGCAAGTCCGGCGTTTCCGCACATTGAACTGCAAAAAGCGAGAGAAACAAACAACCGGAAGAATAGCGCCTGACTTCATCTGCCCTTCATTCTAACGACGTTCGGTCTTGTCTGGTGCCAAGGACCAGAGTCGTGCGTGCACGACCCCGAAGGGGTCGAAGACGCTTTCCCCGGGTCGAAGACCCGGGGAAAGCGACGTAATTGCAGATCAACCCCGGCAGGGGTCGCAGAATCATCTGGCACCCCTCCAGGGTGCATCGAAATAGGGACGCACCAATCCGGTGGTCTTCGACCCCCGGCTAACCTCTCGCATCCTTCCAGGATGCATCCTACGGATGCTCGTTCGCCTTCAAGATCGCGTCCAGCTCCGCGCGGTCGAACATCCGCGTCCCCTGGAACACCGCGACGATCGACGCCGTGTTCCTAATGTCCACCAGCGGGTCGCGAGAAAGCAAAACACAGTCCGCGCGCATCCCCTTCGCGACCAGCCCCCAAGCCTTCTGCTGGTCGAAGAAACGCGCGGGGTTCACAGTCGCCGCCTCCAAAGCCTGGGTCGGCGTCAGCCCCGCCTCGACGAGCAGAGCCAGCTCGTCGTGCAGAGAAAAACCAGGGAAGCAGTAAGGGTTCAGGCAGTCGGTCCCTGCCAGAAACTTCGTGCCCGCCTTCAGCAGCGGCGCGATCAGCGCCTTCTTCGCCGCGAAGTCCGCGCGCGACTTCTCCCAGTCCGCCGCGGTGCGCGCCTTAAAGCGGAAGTCGTTCGCCGGGTCCCACATCGTCCGCATCTCTGAAGGCATGTACTTCAGCCGCGCGTCCTTCACGAACTCCGGCTTGTCCAGCCGCGAGATGTTGCGCAGCACCGTGAGCGTCGGGCACTGCCACATCCCTTCCTTCGCCAGCGACCGCGCATACGACTCCACAGCAGCCACCGTCGGCATCGGCCCGGGCGAGCGCGACAGGGCGAACGCCTTCGCCTTCCCACCCTCCTCTCCCAGCGCGGCGTCGATCTTCGAGCGCAGGTCCGCCGCGTCCGGCCGCAGGTCAGTCATGAAACCGCCCAGGTGCTCGTTCGACTTCTGCCCGGCCTTCGCCGCCTCGAGCAGCGACACCGAAAGGGGCACGTGCCCCGCGAACGGCACGCCCTGCGACTTCGCCGCGTGCGCGAGAGCGAAGTACGCGCCGCGCCGCAGCAGCGAGTACACCTTGATGAAGTCCCACTCGTCCGCGCGGTGGTTGAGCACGAACATCCCTGCGCGCTCCGGGTCGGTGAACGACGTGCTCCCCTCCCACACCGGATCGGGACCGTCGACGATCGGACCGGCGGTGACGACGCGCGGCCCGACCATCGCACCGAGCGCGGCCTTCCTGCGCCAGTCCTTCTGCATCGGCATCCCCCACATCACGCGGATGCCGGTCACGCCGTTCGCCGTGAAGAGCCCGAGCGCACTTTCGTCGTACCAGTGCACGTGCATGTCCCAAAGCCCGGGGATCAGGAACTTGCCGGTGCCGTCGATCCGCCGCGCGCCCTCGGGGACCTTCACGTTCTTGCCGACCTGCCTGAACACGCCGCGGTCGATCAAGACCGTCTGGTCGGGGACCGACTGCGCCTTGCCCGGCACGACGATAGTGACGTGCTCGATCGCCACGGCTTGTGGGGCCTGGGTGAGGAGTGAAACTAAGAGAAGAGCGGCAGTCACGCCGAGAGCTTACTGCCACAGGCCGCGTAGCCACAGACCGGCGCGGTCGAGCGGCGTCGCCGGGGAGACCATGTATACTAGAGTGCCGCCTAGGCCGGACTCGATCCACACGCGCTCACCGTCTGCGTTGGAGAACGACGTGACCTGCACGGCGTCCCCGACCGAGGCGGGGGCGGACCAACCGTCCGAGGGCGACAGCTCGGCACGCGCCATGGCCGCGACCTCCGAGGAGGGCCTGCCACTCCGGTAGCACCGCCGAACGCTGCCGAGCGACTCGGCGCCGCGACCGTCGAAAGAGGACACCGCCGCCGCGCCCTCGTACTTAGCCCCTCTGAGGAACCTGTACGGGGTTTGAGGGCCAGCCGCGAGCACCCCGAAGGCGACCGCCGCAACGAACGCCGGCGCCCCGACGACGACCCAGGATCGAGTCCGCGTGGCCATAGCTGTCATTGTCGGCAGACCGGCCGCATACTGCCACGGCCCCGGAACGGCGAGCACGCTCGTCGTCCGAGGCCGTGGCAGTGTCCGGACTGCTACCTTAGGCGGTCAACCGCCCGTCGACACCATGCCGGTCGTGCCGCCAGGGGTGCCCGATTGGCCCGGAGGGCCGGGAGGGCCTGGAGGGCCCGGAGGGCCAGGCTGGCCGGGCTGGCCCGGTTGGACCTGCACGGGCGGCGTCACGATGACGTCGGTCTGGCGCGATGGCGACCACCACGCGAAGTAGAGCACCATCGCAGCGACGGCGATCCCCAACAGGATGAGAACAGTGGACGTAAGCGTCCTGGCGTCTGCACGATCTTCTGAGTAAGACATCTCGATACCTCCTTGCTGGACTCGAGTAGGTTTCGCACTGGGGAGTGGCCGTTGGCAGTGTCTGCCTGCTACGTTCCGGCAGCCGGACACCCCCAGTACAAACCGATTCTTGCCGCACGCCCGCCCGGGTGCAAGTCCAACTAATCGCGTCCGTGGACCGGGGGACATGGAGCTGGGCCACGTGCCCCAGACTCATCGCAGGTTCAAGACATGGTGCGAGCCACGGTAAGGCTAGGTTCAAAGGGCTTCCCGGCGAAAGGGGCAACTAGACCCAAGGGCCGCCTCGCGATTGTGCCCCGCAAAGCCTTGATCCCCTGTCTGACCAGCCCCGAGACCCCGACAATCCTAGTAGAACAATGTCGACTCGCCGGAAGCGAATCGGCGATCTGCTCCTTGATGGGGGGCTGATCTCGGCCGAGCAGTTGTCTTCTGCCCTTGCAAGCCAAAGGGAGACGCACGCACGCCTGGGCCGCATCCTCGTCCATCAGGGAGTGGTCTCGGAAGAGCAACTCCTGGAGACACTCGCATCACTGCACGACACCAAGGTGTGGGACCTGCTCGAAGAGCCGCCGTCCGAAGTCGCGCTCACGTGCCTGTTGGTCGCGAGTTGCGCGCGGTTCTGCGTGCTCCCCGTCCGGATCAAGGGCGACGATCTCACGCTCGCGATGACGGACGTGGACGACGTCGAGGCGATCGACCACGTCGCGCTCGAGACCGGCTTGCGCGTCGTCCCAGTCCTTGCATCCGAGCGGCAGATCCTTGCAAAGATCGAGGAGCTCAAGGACATCAGCGGCGACTCCAGGCTGGTGGAGCAGGCGCTGGAGATCGTGAGCGGCAGCGCGCACGAGGACGAGAACTTCGAGCAGATCACCGAGAAGGACACGGCCCCCGTGATGATCCTCGTCAACCAGGTGATCCTCGACGCGATCCAGCGGCGTGCCAGCGACGTCCACATCGAGCCGTGCCGCGGCAACGTCGATGTCCGCATGCGAGTCGACGGCATGCTGCAGACCGTGCGCACCTTCCCCGCAAACCTGCTGCCGATGGTCGTCGCCAGGATCAAGATCATGGCGGAGCTCGACATCTCGGTGCGCAGGCAGCCGCAGGACGGGCGCTTTAACGTGCGCCTCGTCGGAAAGTCGATCGACGTGCGAATGAGCGTGCTCCC
>JANWJY010000026.1 GCA_025451715.1 Fimbriimonadaceae bacterium
CGTCAGCGACTACATCGTCGGCAAGAAAGCCTGGTTCTGACCCGCGTTCGCGTAAACTGGACGCATGCTGGCAGCAGTGTGCGTCCTTTTCATCCAGTCGCCAATTTGGGTCGACCTCTTCGACGGGAAAACCCTTGACGCGTTCGTGAAGCGTGGCGGCTCGGCCGAGTACCGCGTCGAGAACGGCGAGATCGTCGGGCACACCGTTGCGGGTTCTCCTAACACTTTCCTTTGCACGAAGAGGGACTACGGCGACTTCGAGCTGACGTTTGACGTTAAGGTCCACAACGAGCTGAACTCGGGCGTTCAGATCAGGAGCCACAGCGTGTCGGGATATCAGAACGGCACGGTGTTCGGGTACCAGGTCGAGATCGATCCGACGACACGCGCGTATTCCGGCGGGCTCTATGACGAGGCGCGGCGGGGATGGCTGGACGACCTTTCGGACAATCCGGCCGGGCGGGGTGCTTTCAAGAACGGGGCGTGGAACAAGTATCGCGTGCTTGCACGCGCCGACCACATCCAGGTGTGGGTGAACGGCGTTCTGACGAGCGATGTGCGGGACAACATGGACCGGTTTGGATTCATTGGGCTGCAGGTGCACGGCGTGGGCGACCGCACGGACAAGATGGAGGTGCGGTGGCGGAATCTTAAGATTCGCGACATGGGCGTACCCGGTGCGAAGATGCCCGCGGGGGCGACATCACTGATGGGTTCTGCATCGGACTTTGCGAAGTGGAAGAAGGCGGGCACGGACGGCGACCCGATCGGCTGGGCGTGGAAGGACGGTTACGCGGAGATCGTGCCGCGTTCGGGGAGCATCCAGACGCGACTGCCGTACGGGGCGTGCAAGCTGCACGTCGAGTTTGCGGTCGACGACAACGGGCTGACGGGCCAGGCAAACGGGAACAGCGGCGTGTACCTGCAGGGCTCGTACGAGGTGCAGATTCTAAACTCGGCGGGGATTCCGCCCGCGGACAACATCTGCGGCTCGATCTACAGCCTGAAGGCAGAGGACATCAACATGTCGTACGCGCCCTATGAGTGGCAGACGTACGACATCATGTTCTCCTCTCCGCAATGGAAGGACGGGGTGAAGGTAACGAACGCAAAGATCTCGGTGTGGCACAACGGTGTTTTGGTGCACCGCGGGGTCGAGATTCCTCGTCAGACGGGGTCGGGGCAGCCGGAGGACCCGAAGGCGCGCGGGATCTATCTGCAGGACCACGGGAACCTGATCAAGTTCCGGAACATCTGGGTGTTGCCGCTGTGAATTGTGGTGCGGCTCTCCAGAGCTGCACGTAAGCCTATCGTCGCCGTAGAATCACTGAGTCCAGGAGTCTGAACGTAACGAAGTACGTGCCTTGCTCTTTGATGATGTGTGTAAGTTCGCCTCTATTTCGTGGTTCGACGAAAGTCGTCTCGTATGGAGAAACGAACTGCTCAAGACCGTCCTTATTGGCGCCCGCGTTGGCAGATGAATACGGCCACTCCTCGCGCGAATGACAGAGCCCGGCGACCACAGGGTTCTCTTCCACATACTCGCAGAACTTGCCGAAGTACTCGATAGTTCGGACGAGGTGGTTGAAGCTCTCGCGCTCCCAAAGACTTCCGCCGAGACCACTTCGCTCGTTGATCTTGCGGGCCGAGAATTTCTTGATTGACTCTAGCCACATGTTCAGTTTGAGCGTTTCGTCTGTAGTGACGACGACGTGGGCGTGGTTCGGCATGACGCACCATGCGTGAAGTAAAAGCCCTGAGCCTCGGTGAAACCCAATCGCGCCCTCTACAATCTTCGCGTTTTCCGGCTGGGCAAGGATACAGGATCCACGCTTCAGCTTTGAGGCGTCTTCGTCAAGCGCCCTTACTTTGTCGAGCCATACTTTATCCGGAGACTCGTCCACAATGTTAGCTCCCGGAGTGCAGCTCTGGAGAGCCGCACCACAATCGTGCCTTTACATGTGCGCGGCGATGTTGGCGCCGAACTCGGAGCACTTGATCTCGGTCGCGCCTTCCATCTGTCGCGCGAAGTCGTAGGTCACGCGCTTCGACTTGATCGCGCCTTCGACGCCCTTGATCACAAGGTCCGCGGCCTCGTTCCATCCCATGAAGCGGAACATCATCTCGCCGCTGAGGATGACGGACGACGGGTTGACGCGGTCGAGGTTCGCGTACTTCGGCGCGGTGCCGTGGGTCGCTTCGAAGATCGCGTGGCCGCTGATGTAGTTGATGTTTCCGCCTGGCGCGATGCCGATTCCGCCGACCTGCGCAGCGAGCGCGTCGGAGATGTAGTCTCCGTTTAAATTCAAAGTAGCGATGACGCTGTACTCTTTCGGTCGCAGCAGGATCTGTTGCAGCATCGCGTCGGCGATCACGTCCTTGATGATCACTCCCGCTCCTCTTTGTCCTTCAGGAATCACGTGCCACGGCCCGCCGTCGAGCGGGACCGCGCCGAAGAAGTTGCGCGCGACCGCGTAGCCCCAGTCGGCGAACGATCCCTCCGTGTACTTCATGATGTTGCCCTTGTGCACGAGCGTCACGCTGGGCAGGTTCTTGCTGACGGCCAGTTCGATCGCGCTGTGCACGACGCGCTCTGTGCCGAGGTAGCTGACCGGTTTGATTCCAATGCCGACCTGCGTGTCGAGCGTGCGGTGGGGGGCACCGATGCCTTCGAGCGTCTTGCCCCACTCGTCGGTCGCGTGCTGCGAGCCGAAGCGGATCTTCTTGAACCGGTCGGGGAACTCCTTTTCCAGGATGGCGAGGAACTTCTTGTTGTCGTCGGTGCCGGCCTCGAACTCGATGCCTGCATAGATGTCCTCGGTGTTCTCGCGGAAGATGACCATGTCCACGTCGCCCGGGTTCTTGACCGGGCTCGGGACGCCAGGAAACCAGCGCACGGGCCGCAGGCAGATGTAAAGGTCGAGGATTTGGCGCAAAGCTACATTGAGCGAGCGGATCCCGCCGCCGACGGGGGTGGTCAGCGGGCCCTTGATCCCGACGCGGTACTGCTTGAAGGCCTCGAGGGTCTGGTCTGGGAGCCAGCTCCCGGTCTGGTTGAACGCCTTCTCGCCGGCGAGCACTTCGAGCCACTCGATCTTCCTCTCGCCTTTGTAGGCCTTCTCGACGGCTGCGTCGAGCGCGATCTGGCTGGCTTTCCAGATGTCGGGGCCGGTGCCGTCGCCCTCGATGAAGGGGAGGATCGGGTCGTTGGGGACGCTCAGCCCCTGCGCGGTCATCGTGATCGGGTTGCCCATGTCGGTTGGGTAGGGATTCTACCGAACAGCGCTCTTGTGGGTAGGGAAGGGCACTAAGCGTCGCGCCCCGCCACTACAATTGCACACTAACGACCTGGCGGAGAGGTCTGGTAAAACCGGTTCACGGCACTACTGATGCGACGTGTTACACAAAAGCAGCCAGCTGGCACCCTGCCCGCCGTGCCGAAAAAGCGTTCCTATTGGGCGATCATAAATGACTATGACTTGCTCACCGGCCTTTGCGAGTTAGTAGACAACGCAATCGACAACCATCACCGCTTAAAGCGGCCCGGAACCGTCACCATCGACATTGCTCTGGATGCGCCAGCACAGATCATTACAATTGAGGACGACGCGGGAGGCGTAGCCACCGGCGATCTTGAAAACCTCGTAGCTCCGGGCGCCACCGTCAACGATCCGCTTGCAGAGTCCATTGGCATTTTCGGCGTCGGCAGCAAGCGCGCCGTCATAGCGCTCGCACGACAGGCAATTGTACGTACTAGCGGTGAGCCGGGCAAAGCCTACGAGATTGTGATCGACGACGCATGGCTCGAATCGCCAGACTGGGATATTCCATATTACGTCATTCCAGTGCTCAAAGAATCTAGCACGTTCATTGAGTTGTCAAAGCTGCGTCGACCATTTACGGACGAAGAGGCATCTCGGCTGCACTTCCGACTCGGTGAGATCTACGCCCTATTCCTCGAGCAAGGGGTTTGTTGTCTGCGTATTGATGGAGTGGAAGTGCGACCACTCAGCTTCGAGCACTGGGCCTACCCGCCCTCGAACCCGCCACGCCTCGTTACGGGCCTGGTCCGGCCTGCGAAGGACATAGAGGTCTCAGTAAGCATCAAGTGCGGCCTCATAAACGATCGCGACGCAGTGGCTGAGAACTACGGAGTGTGCTTCTACTGCAATGATAGGCTGATCGAACGTCACGTGCGGAATCGAGAAGTTGGCTACTTCATTGGAAATGAAGCTGGCGTGCCACACCCGGACGCCTCGCTGTGCCGGGCGGTTGTCGCTTTCGCAGGGCCTGCACGGTACATGCCCTGGAACAGTAGCAAGACGGCCATTCAGTATGACCATCCGGCATTTACCCAACTCCGTCCCCAATTGGTACAACTGGTAAGTCACTTTAGCAAACTATCGAGGAGGTGGAAACGAGACTGGCAAGGTCAAGTATTCAGCTATCCTGCTGGACAGTTCGTAACGAGCGACCTTGGTCGCCTGGCGGACGGCCCCAAGCTCGTGCTACCGCCCGTCCCAAGGGCAAACAAGCGGAGAATTGACGTCCTAAAGACCATCAATGCAAAGAAGCTGGACAAGGCGCCGTGGCTCATTGGTTACCTTGAGTCAGCAGTTGCGGGCGAGCTCCTCACGCGCCAGGGCTTTCTAACGGGCAATCGGCTAGCGCTCATTATCCTAGACAGTACGTTCGAAATCGCGCTAAAAGACTACATCGTCCACAATCGTAAGCATTATCCGCCTCACCAATGGACCGATACGAAGATCACGAATCTGTTTCAGAGTAGGACGAACGTGATGACGGAGGTCCGCAAGCACGCAAACATACCGCAAGGCTTAGTCGATCTTGCGAATCACTACTATGATATGCGAAACAACCTCATCCACCGTCGCATCACCGTCGACGTCTTAGATCAGGACATCGAGATCTACGAGAAGATCATAGTGCGGATACTTGGTATCCTTTTCAAGCTCTCGTTCGACGTCTAGGCTGGCGGGAAAGGAGCGAGGCGGAGAGGCCAAGGTTGGGACGCGGGTTGCTCTTCACTGTGCAAAGCCAACACCCGTCGGGGTGAAGGGAACTCTTGACTGGGCGAAGTGAGCTCCTGACGGGGCGAAGTCGGCTCTCGCCGGGGCGTCGCGGCCCCGATTTCCGGTAAGAATGCAACGTGGAGCTTTGGCGCGAACTGAATGAAGAAGGATTGGCGACTATCCAGAGGTTTGCCAATGAGCATGTGCCGGAGACCCAGACCCTTGAATTCAAGTGCGCCGAAGGCGACGCCGCACCCCTGACCAAAGGTGATTTGCAGAATCTGGGGCGATCCATTTCGGCTTTCGCGAACACGGACGGGGGCGTCCTCGTGTGGGGCGTTGACTCGCGGCCACCGCGCTCGGACGAGGATGCTGTCGTAATTGGCCTCAAGCCAATCGCTGGCGTCGCTCGCTTCCACGCCGATCTGCTAGACAAGGTCGGTGCAATCGTCACACCACCTGTGTCTGGTCTCGAAACGGTGTGTCTACATGAAGGAGATGCAGGCAAGGGTTATGTTGCGGTTTGCGTACCGTCGTCCAGGAACGCTCCACACATGTCGCTCGCTAAAGACCACCACCGCTATTACTTGCGATCAGGAGCGAGTACGCTGCCCATGCCTCACCGACAGGTTGAAGCAATGATCCTGGCGAGAGAAGGTCCCATACTGGCGATCGAGTTAAACTGCCGTTTACGTCGGAACAGCAAGGAGCGAAAGACGCTGATCTGTGTGGAGGCCTACGTAAAAAACAAGGGGTTTGGCGCTGCGGAGAACCTCTCGATCGGGGTTCGTCGTGGTCTTCAGAACATGCCACAGTATGTGGTTCTCCCGGGCCCTGACCGTCTCGCCGAACCGATGCGCGAGATCGTGCAGGTTGTCGGGCAAGACGGCGAGCTTTTGGATGTAGTTGTGCATCGGTTGCCAGCGCACACGCGAGTCTATGGCCAATCGAGCCTCTACGCCCTCGCGTTCAACGTGGATGTCACGACGGAGAATGGGCTGGATCCGGCTGGGACTCCAACACGCAACCCCATCGAGTTCTCGGTGTACTGCTTCTCTAGTCGCGGCTCTTGTGAGGCCCACAAGCGGTTTGAGCCCGGGCAGCTCACGGTTTACGACTTCGAAGAAACATCTGACACCAAGATCCGACGGCTTCCCTCACGCTGACGGGCGGCGTGTGGCCGGGTGGCACGGTCTGACCCGTTCGGGCAGACCGTGATCCTCCGAGAGCATTCACGTCCCGGTCTGCACTGCGTGTCAGACCGGGACACCCATCCTTGCAGTAGGTACGACTCCGGCCCTGGATGGCCGGGGTTTTGATTTGTTCGGGGCGGGGGAGCGAGTGGTCTAGTTTGCTTTGGTATTGGGGGCAGTCAGTACGAGAAAGACAAGCGCTATTACGTACAGCGCTGCTCCAAGGATGTTTTGATCC
>JANWJY010000027.1 GCA_025451715.1 Fimbriimonadaceae bacterium
CTACCGGGCCGTCGTCGTCGCGCTTGCCCTGCTTGCGATCACCGCGCTGGCAGCGCCACAGATCAAGCAGGCGATCAAGATCATCGGAGTCGGCGCGGCCGTCAAGCAGTTCGGCCCCGACATCAACAAGCAGTTCAACAAGCTAACCGGCCACAAGGACTCGAACGTGCGCTTTACGAAGGTCGTCCCGATCATCACCGTCGGCGTCAAGAACGCTCGCGGAGCGATCGGCGCCGCGCAGGTCGTCGGGACCAAGACCCAGGTCCAGAAGGTGCAGGCCGTCGCATCGCCCGAGGTCAGCATGTTCGGCGAGATCAACCTCCGAGCGATGATCCCCGTCAGCTCGATCAACATCGCGGACGCCAAATCGATCAAGGCGGTCGACGGCGTCGGCGTCAGTGGGATCGTCGACCTCAAGCTCTAAGGCAAGGGGCACCGCTTAGTAGGGCCGGGCGGACACCGCCCGGCCCGTCTCCAATTAACGGCGCAGTTCAGCGCTCTTCTTCTTCACCGACCTTCGATACAGCAACAGGGCGGCGAGGATAAGGGCTGGCGGAACCAGGGTGATCAGGATCGAGTTGGTTTCCATAACGGTTCTCGGAGATTGCAGTGCGCTCTTTGTACAGCACCCGCGTCGCCCACACGAGCGTGACGAACACGAGCAGGACTCCCGTCCAATACGCACCATCGAGCTTTCCCGACGAGATCGTGTCCGATGGGTGGAACGATTGCAGGATCCTTGGTAGCACAAAGATCAGGAACAGCATTGGCAGCACCGTCGCGACCGAATACGCGGCGCTTGCCTTTGCGGCCTTCTGCTCGTCGCTCAGGCCGGCTCTAAGAGCAACACCGGCGCAGCAAAGAAGCAGCACGATAAGGAACGAGGTCTGTCGCGGGTCGTTCTGCCACCACGCGCCCCACTGCACCTTGCTGAACAACACCCCCGTCGCCATGGTCAGCGCCGCGAAGATCGCACCGAGCTCCGTTGCCGCGGCTCCGCGCGCGTCATATCTCACGTCGCCCGTAGCGAGATAACGGTATCCAAGCCAGGCCGTGTGAACGATGAGCCCGGTTGCGACGAAGGCGCACGGGAGGTGGAAGAAGATGATCCGTGCCAGGCTTGGTTCTGGAAACCCACTTGCATCAGGCGCAGTCAGCGCGTACGCAACGGCACTGACGCACAACAGACAGAATACGAGTGCTCGCCAGTTCATTGCTGAGATCATTCTGGCCGAATACCTGTCCCGTCTCACGACTTACGACCCTCGGCTTTCCCATCAGTCGTTCCGCCATACCAGCGCAATCAACTGCGGCCCGGCGGCGAGCGTGACGAGCGCATACCCGGCCAAGGCGACCAGGCTCTCGCTACCTGCGCTCTCAAAGCCCACACCCAGGCCCGAACGCAGTGCGATCACGCCCAAGAACACCACCGGCACCAACAGCGGCAGCGCGACCACGCCCGCCAGCATCCACCGGTTCGTCGCGCCGATCACCAGCGCACCGCAGAAGCTCGTCCCGCCAGCCAATGCCAGTGCCAGCGTCAGCAGCCCGAGCACGAACACAACGGGGCGCGCGACCGGAATCTCCACCATCGCGATGAACACGCCGCCCAGCACGAACGACGCGAACACCATCTGCACACAATTCGTCAGAGCCTTTCCAAAGTACGCCGCCGATGGCTCGGCCAAGAGCTGCAGCACCTCGAACGTCCCCTGTTCGTCCTCGACGATCATCGTGCGCGGCAAGGTCACGACCGCAGAAAAGACGAGCGCGACGCACAGCATCCCCGCAGCGACGCTCGGCGAAGGCTTTTCCGCGTACGACGCGAACACCATCGCGATCACTGTCAAGAACCCGAACAACCCCGCTGTGAACAGCCCGTGCTTCGACCGAAGCTCCGTGCGGAGCTCCTTGCCGACGATAGCGCGCACCTGCCTACCCCAGCTCGAGTTCATGTGTCGCAAGCCTCCTGTCCGCCGCGTCGTTGGTCGCGATGATCACCGCACCGCGCTCCTGCACCTCTTCGATCGTCCGTACGACGACGTCGCGCCCTTCCTGGTCCAACGAAGCCGAAGGCTCGTCGAGCAGCAGCACCTCCGGCAAGTGCTGTGTGGCTAGTGCTAGCTTCAGCCGCGCGCGCATCCCCGTGCTGAACTGTCCGACCGGCTTCCCCGCCACGTCCTCAAGTCCGACGTGCGCAAGCTGCCCCTCGCTCGAATAAGAAACTCCGCGCAGCGCTGCTGCCAGGTCCATGTGCTCGAGCGCGGTCAGCTGCGGCCAGAGCGCGAGGTCGAGCGCAGAATAACCGAGCACCGACGGCCGCACGAGCGTGCCGTGGTTCGGCGAAAGCAAGCCCGCCAAGATGCGAAGGAGCGTCGACTTCCCGCTCCCGTTCGATCCCACGACGCAAAGCACCTCACCCCGCGACAGCTCGAACTCCAGGTTTCGGAACACCCACTGTTCCCCGAACCTTTTCCCTAGCCCAGAGACGGTCATCAGCGCCATGGCAACAGCTCCGCCTTCTTCAGGCCCTTCCCGACCTCGATCACATACCGGCCGACGAACCGCGCGTGCGAGCCGCCTTGGCAGATCGGCGTGCCGTTCACGACCTCGGGCTTATCGAGCACCGTGTGCGAGTGCCCCCCGAGGATCAAATCGATGTCCGTCGTCGCCTCAGCGAGCTTCTTGTCGCTCGAAAACCCGATATGAGTGAGCGCGATCACGAGGTCCGACGACTTCCGCAATGCAGCGGCCATCTCGACAGCAACGGGCACAGGCATGTCCCAAAGATAGTTGCTCGCGGCCTGAGTCGCCATCGCCGCCGTCACCATCGGCACCATCACCCCGAACACCGCGACCGTCACGCCCTTCACATCGAGCACGACGTGCGACGGGAACACACGCCTTCCGCGCTTGTCCTTCCAGTTCGCACACACCACGGGGTGCGAGACTCCGGCGAACTTCGCCTACTTGCCCGAGGCCAAAATGTGCGACTCTCGGTTGCCCGGCACCGACGCGTCGCACCCGGCCTCCGCCAGCAAGCCCCAGACCGGCTCTGGGCGCATCGGCACCGCCAAGTTTCCCGCGCGGATGCAGTCGCCGGTGTCGAAGTAGAGGTCGGCCTTGGGCCGCAACGAGAGCAGGAACGGAAGCCTCTCAGGCGTGAGCGCACCGTGAAGGTCGTTCGTGTGCAATAGGGTGATTGAGGCCACCCGCGATACCCCCCTTAGGCTTCGCCGTAAACCCGTTTGGCGAGGAAGTTCAGCACGATCATCATGACCATAAACGTCGCGCCGAGGTACAGGATCATGTAGAACATCTTGTCCTCGAAGCTCGCCTTGCCCTTGAACGAGGTCCGGACGCCGGAAGCGCCGCCCGACATCGCGTCACCCTTGCCCGTGATCAACACGAGAAAGGTGAAAACGACCGCCACAAAGATGGCCAGCCCAGTGATGATCTTGTACGCGATTTCCAAGCGAATAACCTCAGACGGCCACCTATAGTACCCGCCAACTGCCGGACGGGTTGAGGAGCCACAGGACGCCGTAGGCCACGAACTGGGCCGCCGTGGCCCCGAACATGACGTGCAGAATCCCGCTTGCCAAGAACCTGTTGAACGGGCCCCCGGTCAGCTTCCGGGACCTCTCCGAGGCCGAGATCAACTCCCTCCCCGCGTTGATCCCGCTCATGAGCTGGGCATCCGTGGGCGGCTTCGTGGTGAAGAAGAACTGCACGAAAGACCCGACCGGCTTCCACAGGAACACTGTCGTCAGCAGGGCGATCAGCAACCTTAGGCTATCGTCGGGAATGAGCTTCCACGAGAATATCCCCAAGAAGATCATCGCGCCCACTGCGATGTTCGTCCCACACCGCGGGTGTACGCGCGGCATGCGCCGCACGACATCGAGGGTCAGTTCCTCGCCCCGCTCGATCGCGTGCACGACCATGTGCTCCGCCCCGTGCGTCCCGCTCAACGGGATGGCTCGAAGACCGACGAGGAACAATAGCGTCGATGCGAAGTTCATTCCGCTCTGGACCTGAACGTTCGCGACATCGAGGCCGAACAAGTTTGCGAGACCGACGACCACGAGCATCGCGACGAAGAACGTCGTAAAGAGCGCGGCCCCCGCGCTCGCGAGCGCAAGCCCTTTCGCGCCGCCGCTTACGACTCCGTTCGTCAGATAAACGCCAAACGGCGTCGCAAGTCCGCCCACGACCTGCGGCCGATAAGGCAACCGCTGCGGGTGGAACAGCCGCGAGGGCGTCAGCACGCCGATCGCGTTCCCCATCACGTCGACCACCGCGATCGCGCGCCGGTCCGTCGAGTTGAATATCCGCAGCGCCTCCGCGCCGGTCATGTGAGGCTGGATCAGCACCGGGTCGGGGTCCATCACCGCGTCCACCGGGCTGTTCGGGTCGAGCCCTTGCGCCAGCGCGACGAGCATCGCACTCTCGTCGAGCAGCCCGACGAGCCGCGGCCCCTCCGCGACCAGGATTGAGTGGAGCCCGGCCTCCGCCATCGCGCTCGCGGCGGCGCGGATCGACGCCCCGGACTGCACCGGGTCGTGGTGGATGGCCAAGGCACCGACGGGCATCGCGAGCGGGTCGGAGACAGGCTGGAACGGAGTCATAGGCACAAGGAGCGGCGGGCGGGCCGGCTCTATTGTACTACGGCTAAGTTTGACGGACAGTTAGGTTCGAAGTGTGTGACGGGCCAAATGACAGCCCGCGAAATGTAGAATGTGTGCATGGGAGACAAGTCGAAAAAGGGGCAGAGGTTCCTGGTCGTCGTCACCGTCATCAGCGTCCTGATCATCGCCACAGTGCTGACGCTCGTCAGCGTCCAACAAGGCGGGCTATCGCAAAAGATGGCCGCCGCAAGGAAGGTCGGATTCCCCTTCGAGGGCAAAGACCTCGCACCGAAGACCAAGTTCACGGAAAACCAGAACGCTGCGCACGACTACTTGAGGGCAGCCGTGCTCGATAAGGCCGCGAGCGCAAGCAAGACCACAGGGCGCAGCGAGGCGCAGAAGTTCCCAGGCATCGACATGACGCCGTCCGACGAGGCGGCCCTTAGGCAATACCTCACTGATAACGCGGCCATGATCGACCAGTTCCAGATCGGGGCAGCCAAGCCCTACTGCTACTTTCAAAAGGACTGGGACAACGGGGCCAACGTGCTGCTACCCGAGTACGCCTCCATGAAGTCGGTCTCGCGGGCCGTGCTCGCGAGGGCACATCTGCGCGCGACCGGCGGAGATATCGAAGGCGCTGTCTCAGACTTCGAGTCCGTCCAGCGCACGTCGAGGCACTTGGCGAGCCAACCTGTGCTCATAGGGATGATGGTGTCGGTCGCGCTCGAGGCGATGCAGGGAAAGACGATCGAGCGGCTCCTTCCGGCCGCAACCAAAGACAAACAACTCTCAGCCGCGCTCCAGACCCAGGTCAACGCGCTGACGCAGGATTGGGACCTGACCAACGGACTGAAGGGCGAGGCGTTCCTTAACTGGTGGTGCACCGACCACCTGAGCGACCTCAGCGGAATGTCAGGCTACTTCGGCAGTAATGAACCGCTGCCGATGAAGCTCACGAAGAACAGCCAGACCGCCGCACGGGCTCTCAAGTCGGCGATCCTTGAGATCTACACCCCTGCACTGCACGACTACAAGCCGTACGGGGACGCAAGCGTGGTGTTCAATGGAATCGACAGGCGGGCAAACAAGGCGAAGGCGGAGTCTCTTCTTGCAAGGCCATTCCTTGAAATACTCATACCGGTCTGGGGCCAGTTGCCGAGCACGCTCGACAAGGCGAAGGCGAGAAAGCTTTTGCTGCTTGCCGCGCTCGACGTCATCGAGTACCGCCGTTCAAAAGGCACCTGGCCAAAGTCTCTCGCCGACACAGGGGGCAGCTACCTCGACCCGTTCGACGTCAAACCCCTCCGGTACAAGACCGAGGGCCAAGGCTTCCGCGTCTGGAGCGTGGGAATCAACGGCAAGGACGACGGCGGCAAGACTAGGGAGGAGACCAGGACCGACGACCACGACGAAGTGATCGTCTATCCCCCGACGCCTCGTAATCGACCACCAGAGTAGGAGAAAGTGATGAAGCATAAGAGCAGGAAGGGTCAGCGGCTGCTCGCTTCGGCGGCTGGGCTGATCGTGCTGGCGCTCGTGGCTGTGTTCGTCTTTTCGGGGATGCAGGACCGCGCACTGACTGACCGCATCGCTGCCGCGAAAAAGGTCGGGTTCCCGCTAACTGGTCAGGACCTCGTGCCTTCGATCAGCTTCCAACCTCACGAGAACGCGGCTCTTGTGTACGAACGGGCGATCTCGACCCTGCGCACAACGGTGTTCACAGACCGGTCTGCAGGGGAACTGGCACTTTACGAACTGTTCCGGCGCGAGCTGACCTCGAAGGAGCATGCAGACCTTTCCACTTATCTCGCAGAGGCGTCGCCCGCGGTCGCCGAGTTCAAGTCGGCGACCGCGATGCCCTATTGCTATTTCGAGAAGGACTGGGACAAGGGCGCCTCAGTTACGTTTCCCGAGTATTCAAGGGCGAAGGACTTCGTAAGAGCCCTAACCGCAGTCGCCCTGCTGAAAGCCCAAGAAGGCAAGCTCGGCGAAGCCGAAGTCGACTTGCTTTGCGCCTTGCGCGCAGCAGCTCACTTTCAAGATCAGCCGACCTTTATCGCAACGCTAGTCTCGATCGCGCTCGAACGCATGGTGTCTTCGGCGCTCGAACACCTCTTGAGTGAAGACGAAGCTGCGCTTGCCATGGTCGAGAGGGTCGCACAATCGATGAGCGATCAGTGGGACCTGAGTCCAGTGTTGCGGACTGAGGCGTTCTTTATGTTCTGGCTCACGCGCGACGGCCTCGACCTTCGTCGAGAGATCGGGCTAAAACCTGCAGATGGGTTCGAGCCCGCCGTCGATCTGCTGCAGAAGAGCGCGTTCGTCCGCCGATCTGTGCGGATCGCGGTGCTCGATGCCTACACGCACTTGCTGCGGGACTACAAGCTCAACGACGACGAACGCGCGGTCCTCGAAGACTTCGACAATCTAATCACGTCGATCTCTCACACCAAGACTCCGACTGGCATCGTGTTCCAGACTTTCGGAACGCAGTTCCGCGGCCTGGCAGAGTCTCTTGACCGGGCACGTTCACGAAAAGCCCATCTGCTGGCGGCTGTCCGGGTCCTGGAGCATCGGACGAAGACAGCTACTTGGCCGATGACGCTGTCGGAAGCTGGAGCAGAGTTCAAAGACCCTTACAACGGCTCGCCGCTTCGCTTTCGCTTGGATGGCGCAGGGTTTCGCGTGTGGTCGGTGGGTGAAGACGGGCACGACGACGGAGGCTTGACCCAGCAGGAGGCGAAGGGTCCCCCGTTCGACGAGGTGCTCGTATACCCTCACCTTCCGTGACTACCACCCGCGGGTGGCCAGCAGTTCCTTCTCGTCCAGCGACGCGACGTTGATCCCCACCATCGGTTCGCCGAGGTTGCGGCTGATCTCCGCCAGTTTCTTCGCGTCCTCGAAGAACAGGACCGCGTTCACGATCGCAGTCGCGCGCTTCGCCGGGTCGCCGGACTTGAATATCCCGCTACCAACGAACACCGTCTCCGCGCCCAGCCGCATCATCATCGCCGCGTCCGCCGGGGTCGCGATACCGCCCGCGCTGAAGTTCGGAACGGGAAGCTTGCCGTGCTCGTGCGTGTACTGCACCAGCTCCAGCGGCGCCTGGATCTCCTTGGCCACCGTCGCCAGCTCTTCCCACTTCGCAACAGTGGTCTTGCCGATCTCGTACATGATCTTGCGCATGTGCGCGACGGCCTCGACGACGTCGCCCGTACCGGCCTCGCCCTTGGTGCGGATCATCGCCGCGCCCTCGCCGCAGCGCCGTAGCGCCTCGCCCAGGTTTCGCGCGCCGCACACGAACGGCACCGTGAACGCGTGTTTGTCGACGTGGTGGCCGTGGTCGGCAGGAGTCAGTACCTCGCTCTCGTCGATGAAGTCCACCTCGAGCGCCTGTAGGATCTCCGCCTCGACGAAGTGGCCGATGCGGCACTTGGCCATCACCGGGATCGTGACCGCCGACTTGATCTTGAGGATCATCTCGGGGTCGGACATACGCGCCAC
>JANWJY010000028.1 GCA_025451715.1 Fimbriimonadaceae bacterium
ATTCCCGACCAACGCGCTCGCCCAGGCCCAGGCGGCGTAGCTCGTGGCGCTCGCCGGCGACGAGCGGGTGGGCGTCTTCGACGGCGACACCCCGCGCGCGCAGCTGCCCGCGGTCCGCAAGAGCGCGCCCATCGTCGTCACGAACCCTGACATGCTGCACATCGGCATCCTGCCGAGGCACGAGGAGTGGTCGCGATTCATCAAGTCGCTCAAGTACATCGTCGTCGACGAGGCGCACACGTACCGCGGCGTGTTCGGCTCGCACGTCGGCAACGTGCTGCGGCGTCTGTTGCGGCTGTGCGCGTGGTACCGGTCCTCGCCCGTGGTGATCGCGTGCAGCGCGACGGTAGGGAACCCGGAAGAGGTGTTCACGAAGCTCACCGGGCGAAGTGCGGCGCTGGTCAAGCAGGATGGCGCGGCGAGGAGCGAGCGCAACATCGTCCTCGTCGAGCCGCCGACGCTTGAGGAAGACGAGAGCTTCAGCCCGAACAAGGAGACAGCCGCGCTGCTCGCGGACTTCGTGCGCTACGGGGTGCGAACGCTCGCGTTCTGCCGCGCGCGCGTCTCGACGGAACTCGTCGTGCGCTATGCAAGGCAGATGCTCGAAGACACGGGACACGACCTGACGAAGGTCGAGTCGTACAGGGGTGGTTACACGCCGAAGGAGCGCAGACAGATCGAGAAGCGGCTCTTCACCGGGGACCTCACGGGGCTCGCGACGACGAACGCAATGGAGCTCGGCGTGGACGTCGGCGGGCTCGACGCGATCATCCTCAACGGCTATCCGGGGAGCATCTCGAGCTTTTGGCAGCAGGTCGGGCGAGCAGGGCGAGGTGCCGAAAGGGGTTTTGCCGCGATGGTCGCGCACGAGGACCCGCTCGAGCAGTTCCTCGCGCGCAACCCCGGCGTGCTGCTCGCGGCATCGGAGAACGTCTCGCTCAGCCCCGAGAACCGGTACGTGCTCGCGGCGCAGTTGCGGTGCGCCGCGTACGAGCGGCCGATCTCCGTCGATGAGCTCGCGATATTCGGCGCAGAAGCGTCGCGAATTGCGGACGAACTCGACGACAGCGGCGACCTGCAGTTCAGCGCGGAGCGGTACTTCTATCCCAGCCATGCCGCGCCGGCGGGGAAGGTCGACATCCGCGGGATCGGCGGCGAGGGCGTGGTGCTCTACTGCGATGCAGAGGAAGTAGGACAGATGGAACGGTGGCGCGCGCTGCAGCACGCGCATGAGGGCGCGGTGTACATGCACAGGACGAAGACGTTCGTGGTCCGCAAACTGGACCTCGATCGCAACGAGGCGCACATGGAGGAGAACGAGCCCGGCTACTTCACGCAGCCGGTCGTGCAGTCGCTCGTGCAGCCGACGGTCGAACTGCAGGCTGCAGAGAAAGTCGCGCTGTGCGGGATGAACGTCACGAGCGCGGTCGTCGGGTTTCGAAAGATGGCGCAGGACGGCAGGCAGGTCCTGGGCGAGGAGCCCCTCGATCTGCCCACGCAGAGCTACGACACCATCGGCGTGCGATTCTCGCTCGGGCCGGAGTGGTCGCCCACCGACAACCTTGACGCGATCGGCGCGGTTCACGGGCTGGAGCACGCGCTCATGGCGGTCGCTCCCGTGCTGGCCGTGTGCGACCGTCGCGACCTCGGCAGCGCGTGGTTCTCGATCGACCCTGCCGACCTGGAGCCGAGCGTGTACGCGTTCGACGCGATGCCGGGCGGGATGGGGCTTTGCGAGTCGCTCTTCGCGCGCCGCGACGACTGGGTGAGGATGGCGCTCGACCTCGTGCAGTCCTGCAAGTGCGAGTCCGGGTGCCCGGCCTGCCTCTACAGCGCGCAGTGCGAGGCGATGAACGAGCACTTGAACAAGGCGGGCGCGATCAAGCTGCTGACTGGAATGACGGACGGCGCACAGGCGTTGAACAGGGATAGAATCTGAGAGAGAAAGATGGATAGACAGACGGTCGGGCTCCTCGCGCTCACGGTGGCGATCCTTGCAATTGGTGCGTACGTCGCGTTCGGCCTTGAAGGCAGCGCCACGAACCCGCTCAGGACTGGAACTGGAGGCTCAAGCGCGTTCGCCTCGAGCCTGAGCAGTTCAAAACAAATCGCGCTCGCGATGCTCATCTACTCGACCGACTACGACGACGTGATGCCGCCGAACATGGACAACCCGACTTACGTCGAGATGGTCACCGACCCGTACATGAAGAACAGATCGCTGTGGATGTCGAGCAACCCAGCGAGCGCGCGCTTTTTGCCGAACGCGGAGCTCTCGTTCGTTCCGAGCGCAGAGATCGTCGACCCTGTCCTCGCACCACTGATCTATGAGAGCAAGGAGTGGACCGATGGAAAGCGCATCATCGCGTACACCGACGGCCACGCGAAAGGGGTGAAGGGGTTCGATCTGGCGACGGGCCTCAAGGTCGACCTAACGCAGAAGGGCAAGGACTTCGTCGCGAAGGCAAAGGCGGCGAGCACGGTGCCGCCCACGTCCGGTCCGGCCGCAAAGCCGTTAGGGATGCCGGGAAGGTAGCGCCGCGCCCAAAGGTAACCTCGGCCTTCGATGATCATCGTCCTCCAGGTAGGGGCGACCCAGGCCCAGATCGACGCGGTCGCTGACGCGGTCCGCGAGCTCGGCCATGAGCCGCTCGTGATGCCGGGCGAGGACCGCTGGGCGATCGGAGTGCCCGCGCAGCTCGACTCGGGACAGCGCGCGACGCTCGAGGGCGTGGTCTCGCGGCTCGAAGGGATCAGCCAGATCACCGAGACCTCGCGCCCCTATAAGCTGGCGAGCGTCGAGTACCACCGCTCGCCGACGTATGTCGAAGTGAAGGGCGTTAAGGTCGGGCCGGGGAACTTCGTCGTGATGGGCGGGCCGTGCTCGGTCGAGTCTTACGAGCAGTACCGCGCGTCGGCCGACGTCGTCAAGAGCTCGGGCGCGACGGTACTGCGCGGCGGCGCGTTCAAGCCGCGCACTTCGCCGTACGCCTTTCAAGGTTTGCAACAGGAGGGTCTTGAGATCATCAAGAGGGTCGGAGACGAGACCGGCCTCGCCACGATAACGGAGGTGATGACCGCGGACATGGTGGGCCGCGTCGCGTCGTACGTCGACATCCTGCAGATCGGCGCGCGCTCGATGCAGAACTTTCCCCTGTTGGTCGAGGCGGGCCGCAGCGGCAAGCCCGTGTTCCTCAAGCGCGGCCCTTCCGCGACGATCGACGAGTTCCTGTTAGCGGCAGAGTACGTCCTGAACGAAGGGAACCCGCACGTGATCCTTTGTGAAAGGGGCATCCTCCCGCACGACCGCGCGTACACGCGCAACACTCTGGACTTGGCCGCAGTGCCAGTGCTGCTCTCGCACACGCACCTGCCGGTGATGGCCGACCCCTCGCACGGGACCGGGGTCGCGAAGTACGTCGCGCCGATGGCGAAGGCGGCGATGGTCGCCGGCGCGCACGGCGTGATGGTGGAGATGCACCCGAACCCGCGCGCCGCGCTCAGCGACGGCTCTCAGGCGCTCGACGCCGAGGAGTTCACCGCGCTGATGGGCGAGCTGAAGAAGCTCGCTGGCTTCGTCGGCGTGAAGATGTAGCTACCCGCCCGTCTTCTCCCACTTCACGTGCCCGTCCATGTAGGCGACGGCTCTTCCACCAGGGCCCTCTGTGTAGCCGAGCACTGTGTTCGCCGGATCCTTGACGTCTCGCAGGCTCCCGCCCGTGAACACCATCACGAATCCTTCGAGGATCGAGTTGTTCCTGAGATATGGTGCGAGGTCGCTCAGCTTGAAGTCCGCGGAGATCGTGTCGTCGTTGTCTGCTGCCAGCATCATGAGTCCAAGGGCGACCTGCTTCGCCTTGCTTAAGGTCTCCGCACGGGCGGCTCCGTCGCGCATCTGCTCGTACTGCGCGAGTGTGAGTTCGACGATCTGTCGCGTGAACACGGTGCCGTTCACGATATACGCGACGAACTTGTCGCCCTGTGCGAGGAACGCGCCCATCGCGTGCTCCGCGATCACTGCCTTCCCGTGCTCCGTCTCAGTGGTCGACGTGAGCCACCAAGTCGCGAGTGTTCGCTTGGCGGGGAAGTTTTCGAGCGGAGTCACGTCGTAAGTGACCTTCACGTCGCGCTCCGGCTCCTTTTTGTCATAGCTCGGCACCGGGCCGAGCACGTCCTCGTAGCTTCCGGTCGCGGGGTCGAACTTCAATACGCGAGGTGTCGGCGCGTCGCCACCGTCGGGCAGCGTCTGGACCTCGAGTTGGAACGTGCGCCCGTCGGGCGACCAGCCGATGGCACCGGAGTTCACGATCACTCGTGGCAGCTTGACGGTGTTTCCCCAGCTACCGTCAATACGCATCGTCTGCAGCGAGACGGTGGAGTCGGTTTGGGGCCCTGAGCGGCCGAACAGAGTCTCGACCTTCACGGCGATTGGAGAAACTGGAGAAACGGCGATCTGAATCACTTTGTTTGATCGACCATCGTCAGAGAACACCTTCTTCATCAGCCCCGACTGAGCGTCGAGGATCTGCCACTCAGTGAGACGTTGGAGCATGGGCGGATGCCCTTGGGCCGCACCGGGCGCACTAACCTCGATCACGTCCATTGGCGTGGAGACAAGGAGCTTCTCTGTGCCTGCGATCCAGCGCAGGAAGACTTGTCCTGCAATGACATCCATCGGAAGAGGAATCTCTCGCGTCGCCCCGGTCGTGCTGTCCCAGATGACAATCCTCTTCACCTTCGGGCCTGGCGCGGGTTTGCCGAGTTCGAGCGGCCGCTCGCTCGGCACCTCCTGCACCGCGACCAAGTAGCGGCCGGAGGGCGAGACCGAGAGATTCAGCGCGTTCTGCGACACGGCCGTCCTGGGCTCGAGCAACATGAGCGCGCGGCTGGCGGTCAGGACGAGCGACTGCTCCGGCTGTCGCTGCGCGAACGCCGCCGGGGCCAAAAGGACGAGTAGCAGTAAGGCTCTCCGCATGCCCCCATTGTAACTGAACTGCGTCGCGCCTTGGTCTTCTAGCCGCCCGACTTCTGCCACTTCACGTGCCCGTCCGCGTACACCACGACCCGCCCTCCCGGGGCGACATAGTAGCCCACTTCGGTTAAGTGCGGCTCTTTGAGCGCGTACAGGTCGCGACCGATGAACACCATCACGAACCCGTTGATCAACGACCGATCAATCAAGTAGGGCTCCAGGTCGGTCACGTGGAAGTCCGAAGGGATATCGCCATCGCGGTCGCTCGCGTACTGCTCGAACCCTTTTGCGAGCTTGCTGGCGTTTCGGATCAGCCTCGTGCGCTCCTCCGCGAGCTTCTCCCGTTCGTACTGCTCGAGGGTGAGCGGCACGATCTGCCGAGTGAAGAGAGCGCCGTTGGCGATGAACGCAAAGTACTGTTCGCCGCGCGATGTCCCCGCAATCGTCGCGTGCTCAGCGACAAGCGCTCTCGGCTGTGAGGTCTCTGCCTTGGAACGTACCCACCAAGAAGTGAGCGTGCGCTTGTTGTCGTCGCTGCCGATGGGGATCGTTTCGAGCGAGAGTTGAAAGTCGGGCTCCCTTACGTTTGCGCCGTAGCTCGACACGGGCCCGACTCCTTCCGTAAAGCTGTACGTGATGGGATCAAACCTGATGACGATCGGAGTTGGGTTCGTATTGTCCGGCGAGACTCTGGTCGCCTCGATCTGCAGCGTCTTTCCGTCG
>JANWJY010000029.1 GCA_025451715.1 Fimbriimonadaceae bacterium
ATCCACGCCGACTTCCTGAGCGGGGTGCGAGAGCTCGCGGCCATGACGGGGGCCCGGATATACCTGAGCGATGAGGGCGGGCCGGACTGGCTGTACGAATTCCGCACCGACCCGAACGTGACGTTACTCAAGGACGGCAGTACTGTCCGAATTGGAAACGTGCGGCTCGACGCCGTCCACACCCCAGGGCACACTCCCGAGCACATCACCTTTATCCTCACTGACGAGCCGGCGAGCGACAAGCCGCTCGGTGCGTTCACGGGCGACTTCATCTTCGTCGGCGACGTAGGCAGGCCCGACCTGCTCGAGCGAGCAGCAAACATAAAGGGCACGATGGAGGTCGGAGGCAGACAGCTATTCGCATCGCTGTCTGCGTTCCGGAATCACGATGACGGCCTATTGATCTGGCCCGGTCACGGTGCAGGATCGGCGTGCGGCAAGAGCCTGGGCGGCGTACCCGTGTCCTCGCTCGGCTATGAGAAGGTCGCGAACTGGGCGTTCAAGAGCCGATCTGAAGTCGAGTTCGTCGAAGAGGTCTTGATCGGCCAACCGGAGCCTCCGAAGTACTTCGCGACGATGAAGCGACTGAACAAGGAGGGCCCTCGCGTCCTTGGCGGATTCAAGACGCCGGTGAAGACCACGGCCGACAAGATGCTGGCGTTGATCGCGGGCGGAGCGCAGGTCGTGGACCTGCGAGACAGCGATGACATGGCCCTCGGATACATTCCGGGCGTGATCGGCATTCCGCACGACAAAGCGTTCGTGAAGTGGGCGGGCTGGTTCCTCAGTTACGAGAGCCCGATTTACCTTGTGGCTGAGAGCGAAGAGCAGGCCCAGTGGGCCACCAAAGACCTTGCTCTCATCGGGCTGGACGATGTGCATGGCTGGACCGATAACAGCGTCCTGAGTGCTTACGAGAAGAACTCAGCGCCCCTCGAGCGAGTTGAAGAAGTCGAAGCCAGCCAGATGAGTGTCGAGGGGACCGTGGTGTTGGACGTTAGATCCGGCTCCGAGCACGTCGAAGGTCACGTCCCGGGAGCGATTCACATCCCAATCGGGTATCTCTCCGATAGGATCGAAGAGATCCCCCGCGACCGCCGGGTCGCGGTCCATTGCGGGTCTGGATCCAGGTCCAGGCTGGCAATAATGCTAATTCGAAGGCTGGGAGTCCGAAACACTTGCAACGTTAGGGGTGGTTTCAGCGAATATAAGGATATGGGCGGCACTGTCGAAGTGGGCGCAGGCCATCCTGAGCGCGTGAAGCACTAGACGCTTTTACTTCCTCCTCCCACACACGAAGGCCCCCACCGCTTGCGGATCGGGGGCCCTTTAACTTATTCAGCAGGGGAACCTGCGGGGAGTTGCGAATAGTAACATCGAGACATGGACATCCTCGTGATCGGTGGGACGCGGTTCGTGGGACGCAAGATCGTCGAGGCAGCGGTCTCGAACGGCCATCCGGTCACCCTATTCAACCGCGGTAAGACGAACCCCGATGGATTCCCAGACTTGGAGACGATCGTGGGCGATCGCACCGGAAACCTCGACGGTTTGAAGGGCCGAAAGTGGGACGCCGTTATCGACGTCTGCGGTTATTGGCCGAAGGCGGTCGAGCCGCTGTGCGTCGCGCTCAGTGAGAGCGTTGAACGATATGTGTTCATCTCTTCGATCTCGGTCTACGAGGACTCATCTCCGGACGGACTTACAGAGGACACCGGCCATCTCCTCGAGAACGCGGACGCGAATGTCGAGGAGCTGAAGATGGAGATGTACGGCGGACTCAAGGTGCTTTGTGAGAGAGTCGTAGAGGCGCACTTTGGAGATAGGGCGCTGATCGTACGGCCGGGGCTCGTCGTGGGCCCTGGCGACCACTCTGACCGATTCACGTATTGGCCACGGCGGTTTATGCGTCCTGGCCCGTTCTTGGTGCCCGAATGCAGGGACCACCCCGTGCAGTTCATCGACGGTCGCGCCCTCGGCGCCTTCACGGTGCTTGCGACCGAGCGCTCGCTCTCCGGCGCGTACCACGTCGCTGGTCCGACGCCGCCTGTGTCGCTTGGAGAGTTCATCCGTCTCGGTGTCGTGGCCGGGGGAGGAGTGGCTCAGCCTCAGTGGGTGCCGTGCGAGACGTTGGTCGAGAAGGGCGTAGAGCCCTGGTCTAAGGTTCCGCTCGTCACGTCGTTCACTGGCGAGCGCAGCCCGCTGAGCACCGTGGACAACGGCAGAGCCGTCGGTGCAGGCTTGAGCATTCGGCCGGTCTCTGCCACGATCTCCGACACGATCGAGTGGTGGAAGAAGGAGCGGTCGGGCACAGAGCCCCGCTGGGGACTGAGCGACGAGAAGGAGCAAGAGATCCTTATGGCAGTTAAAATGGCAGCGTCCCCGCCGTAGGGCGAGGACGCTGTTGGGATCCACTAGGAGCTAGAAACCGCCGCCCGTTCCGCCGCCGGTGCCACCACCGCGCGCGCCACCGCCACCGCCACCCGTGCCTCCACCGCCGCGACCGCCGAACCCGCCGCCGCCACGTCCGCCGAACTGGTTGTTCTGGATGTTCGGGTCGGCCTCGAACTTCGGGCCCTCCAAAGTCTTGAGCGTAGCCTTCTGCTCGTCGGTCAGGACGCCTTCGATCGCGGTCCTCAGGATCACGTCGTTCTTTCGCAGCTCGCCCGAGAGCGCCTCACGGTCTGCGCCATCTTCGCGGAACTTCATCATGATCTGCTGGTTCGCAGCCTGCTGCTTGTCGATGAGCTCGGTAATGCTGAGCTTCTGCATCGCCTTGAGGCTGAGCTTCTTGACCATCTCGTCCTCGAGGAACATCCTGGGGCCGCCGAGTTGGACCTTGATCTGACCGAGGCGGTTCCACTGGTCTGCGGTCAGGACGGCCTTCACCTTCTCGTTGGACTCTTTCTGCATGGCCTCCATTTGCTTTTGCATGGCCGTCAGATCGAAGCCTCCGCGTGCCCCGGCCTGGCCGTTGCCGCCTGCTCCAGCGTCACCGCCGCCGCGTGCGCTCTCGAACTGGCTGCGCATCTTCGCAGACATCTCCGTCCGAATGACTTCCAGGCCCTTCTTTTGCTCGTCGGTGAGCTTGATGTCCTTCTGAACGTCTGCCCGCCCAAGGAGCGCAGACTCGCTGTTCATCATGTTGCCGAACTGCATGCCACCGCGCTGGCCGCCGGGGCCGCGCTGTCCACCTCCACCGCCCTGTGCGAGCACGGTTGAGGCCATTGCGAGGGTCGCCACGAGGGCGAAGAAAGTAACTGTCTTGATTGCCATTCTAGTTTCCACCTGTCGTAGAACCACCGGTCGTGGTTCCACCAGTCCCGCCTGTCGTCGTCGGCGGTCGGACCTTCTGATACTGGTCTCTGGCAGACCTTGAGAGCCCGCCGACCTGGTCGTTCTTGAGCTGCTCTGACTGCTCAGCGTTTCGCACGATCCGCGGCGTGAGGAACACGAGCAGTTCGGTCTTCACTTCGTTCTTCTCGCGCGACTTGAAAAGCTCGCCGAGGATCGGGATGTCGCCGAGCAGCGGGATCTTCTTGGTCGTCGTGCGGACCTGTGAGCGCATGATGCCGCCAAGCACGATCGTCGCGCCGTCCTGGACGCTGACGGTCGTCTGTGCCTGGCGCTGGTTGACGATCGGCGCGTTGAAGTCGGTGAAGCCCTGGAGGTCGTTCGCGGTCTGGACCACGTCGAGCGTCACCATGCCGTTTGCGGTGATGCGCGGCGTGACGGTGAGCACGATACCCACGTCCTGGAACGAGTAGTTGAAGATGAAGTTGCCGTTGACGTCCTCTCGCTGGCTGACGATGAACGGCACGCTCTGGCTGATGTTGATCTCGGCCTCGACGTTGTTCGACGTGAAGATGCGGGGTGTCGAGAGGACCTTGAACTTCTCATCGGTCTGGAGCGCGTTGAGGAACCCGCCCAAGTTGCCACCGGAGACGGTGTAGCTGAAGCCCTGCGCCGGAGGCGTGGTCTGCAGGCCAAAGCCGGTGCCGCCCTCGCCCGTAACGCCCGAGTTTCCAAGGAAGTTGCCGTTCACGAGGTTCCACTCGACGCCGAGCTTGCTGCTCGAATCCAGAGTCGCCTCGACGATGATCGTTTCGATCATCACCTGCTCAGGGATTTTGTCGAGCTGCGCCAGGATGTTGCGGATCATCTCCGCGTTCTCCGGGTCGCCCACGACGATGAGGCTGTTGGTGTTGGGGTCTGCGATGATCGTGACCTGTCCCTGCGCCTGTCGCGTGTTGACGATCTGTCCCTGGGCGTTGCGCGCCACTCCACCCGCGCCCTGTTGCTGCTGGTTCTGCCTTCCGGCGTTGCCCAGGAAGCCGCCCTGGATGGCAACGTTGGTCATCAGGTCGCCGTATGCCGACTCAGGGTCTTCGATGTCCGTGAGGAGCGCGTTGAGTCCGTTGATGTCGCTCTCGAGCTCGCCGCCCTGTCGAATGCCACCGCCGCCACCGCCTCCTCCCTGGTTGCCCTGGTTGCGCGTGTTCTGGTTGCCTTGGTTGCGGGTGTTCTGGTTGTTTCTCGTGTTGCCTTGGCCGGTGCGGTTGTTGCGGTTCTGGCCGAAAGCCTGGTTGAGGAGGCCAGCGATGTCGTCGGCGCGCGCGTTGCTGAGCGGGAACACGAACGTCGAGTCGACGTACTCGACCTCGTGGTCGAGTTCGTCGATGACCTGTGCGATCACGGTCTGGTTTTGACCGGTGGCCGTGACGACCAGCGAGTTGGTGCGAGTGTCCGCGACCACTCCGCCGCCAGCGGTAATTCCGCGCTGCGCGCGGGAGATTCGGCTGAAGAAGTCTGAGTTGTTGCCCGTCTGGCCGCCACGGCCGGTGTTCTCATTGGCCGCAAGCACGCTCTGAACCGTTGCGACGACGTCCGATGCAAGCGCGAACTCGAGCGGATAGACCTTGGTCTCTTGCGGGGCGTCGGTCTGCTGGTCGATCTCTTCGATCAGCGCCTCGACCTCGAACTGTTGCCGCTGGGGAGCGTTGACGATTACAGTGTTGCTGTAGTCGTCGGAGGACGCGCGTACTGTGGGCCCTGCCTGGCCAGGCTGCATGTTGCCGAAGTTGAATCCGCCCCGATTGTTGTTATTGTTGCGGCCTTGGTTGCGTCCGCCTCCACCGCCGCCGAAGAACATCTGCATCGGATTGTTCTGCTGCTCGCGCTGCCAGAACACGTCGTTGACGACGCGCGAGACCTCGCTGGCGTTCGCGTACTTGATTCTGTACACGCGCAGGATCGCTGCCTCGCGGTCGCCGCCTGGGTTCATCATGGCCGCGATCTGCTCCGGCGTCAGGTTCCCAAACCCGCCTTGGTTTTCGCGCTCGTTGCGGCCCTTGATGAGTAGCAGGTTGCCGGACTTCTCCATCGTGAAGTTCATCATTCCAAGCTGGGCGTTGAGGATCGCGAAAGCGTCAGAAAGCGAGACGTCTGCGGGGCTGATCAGCGTGAGCTTCTGGGTCAGCTTAGGGTCCTTGACGATCGTGATGCCCGACTCGCGCATGAAGAACTCGATCACGGCGTCGGCGCTGGCGTTGCGGAAGGTGAGCTTGAGCTTTTTCTTGGCATCGAGCTTGAACTGCTCCCAAGGCTTGCTGTTCTGGCCGCCGTTGCCCTGGTTACCGCCGGTCGAAAAGCTTGGGCCACCGCCTTGTGCGGTGGTAACCGTGGGCGCGGCCAGGACGAGCGCCAGGAGCGCTGCTGCGATGTAGTTTCCTATCCTCATGATTGCTCACTCAGTTGAAGGTCGGCGAACCCCGACCCTCCGGACCGAATCGGCCCTCTCAACGCTCCAGGGACGTCCGGTCTGACCGGTTCGAACCCAAAGTTCCCATTGTCAACGCCTTCCTCGGGGAGGTCCCGAAGCAGGTCTAGCTTCAAAGATTGCCCTCCGGCGCCCCTCACCACTATATACGTCGGCGCAATCTGGGCGATTACCGCTCTTTTCACCCTGCCGCCTACCATTAGGTACAAAACGTCGCCGCTCATCTCGTTCTCGAGCAGCGCGCTCGGGACGTCGTTCACGATCATAGTACCGGTGTACTTCCAGCCCGGTTCGCCACCTGTATAGGAGGCTGGGATCTCGTTCGGGGCCAATGCTCCTGTCGCACCCTGTTCCTGCCGGGCTACAAGGGGGTTAAACGCGTTTCTCGAGGCTTCGTTCAGTCTGGGGAAGGGGTTCTTGGCAGCCTCAAGGTCTTCTGCCGTGATATCGGCTTGAACCTGCGCCGCTGTAGTCCTTCCGCGGATGAGCTTCGTCCCGGTTCCGGCGGCGCTATCCCCGCTCGGCGCGGTCGCGAACCAGGCGATCATCCCGAGTAGGACGATTCCGCCGTACAGAACGGGCCGGGAGAGCTTAGCCACCGGTCTTTGCCTCCTGATACGCCACCAAAGAGATCGTGGCCCTGACCGTGTCCGAGGCCCCATCGATGCTCGCTACTTGGAGAGCCTTTATTGCAAGCAGGCTCCCCGGGCCCTCGAATTCCTTGATGAACCTCATAACGCTCGGATATGGCCCTTCGGCAGTGACGAGATAGTTGAGCTGGTGGAGCCCTTCTGCGTCGACCGTCCTTTGGGGCCTGAACGCGCTGACCTCGACATTGTTCTGCCGGGCGCGCTGAGATACCCACGCCATCGCGTTTGGTCCTACTTCGTCTCGCGAAACCTGCCAGGTGAGCGAGTTGACGGTTTGCTCAGACTCGGCCAGCTCCATCATCGCGTTCTCCTTGTCCGCCTTGAGTTGGGACTCGGACTTCCTTGTCACGATCCTCTCCGTCCCAGGCGGTGGGACGATCAGATCGTACGCCGCGATCAAAACTAAAACGACGACTGCGGAGATCGCGCCCCAATTCAGGTGTTTCGAGTTGAGCTTCATTTTCTGGCCTTCCTCGAGGCTTTTTCGTCGATGAGGGGCAGGTTGCCGATCACGTGGACTGTGATTGCGTACTGGACGACAGGCGTGCCCTCGATCTCGGAGTTGTTCGCGAACACGAGTTGAACGTCTCGGAACCGCGTCTCCAGCGCCAGTGCC
>JANWJY010000030.1 GCA_025451715.1 Fimbriimonadaceae bacterium
AGCGCGGGCAACATCGGCGGCGGCGGGTTCATGGTCGTGCGGATGAAGGACGGCGCCGCCATCGCGATCGACTACCGCGAGATCGCGCCGACGAAGGCGACGCGGGACATGTACCTCGACGCGGCCGGCAACGTGGTTCCGGGTCTGAGCACGGTCGGGCGGAAGGCGGCGGGCGTGCCGGGGACGGTCGCGGGGTTCTGGCTCGCGCACCAGCGGTACGGGAGGCTGAAGTGGAGCGAGGTGGTCGAGCCTTCTGTGCGTCTTGCTCGTGACGGGTTCGTTCTCGGTGAGGGACAGGCGGCGGGGATCCGCAGTGCGGGAGTGTTGTTCAAACAGTTTCCGGAGTCGTGGCGGATCTTCTGCCGAGACGGCAACTACTATAGGGAGGGCGAGAAGCTGGTGCAGACCGATCTCGCTGCGACTTTGGCGCGCGTGCGGGACCAGGGGCGCGACGGTTTTTACAAGGGCGAGACCGCGCGGCTCTTGTGTGCGGACGCCGCTGCGAACGGCGGGCTGTTCACACAGCAAGACTTCGACATCTACGAGGCGAAGGTGCGCGAGCCGGTGCGCGGTAGCTATCGCGGCTACGACGTGATCACGATGCCGCCGCCATCATCGGGAGGCGTCGCGCTGGTGGAGATGCTGAACGTTTTGGAGCTGCACTCGCTGTCTGGGATGGAGCCGGGGTCGGCGGGTTATGTTCACCTGCTGGTCGAGACGATGAAGCGCGCTTTCGCCGACCGCGCGCAGTTCATGGGCGACCCGGACTTCGTGAACGTTCCTGTCGAAGCGCTGACCTTGAAGCAGTACGCCGTCTCGCTCAACCGGGGGATCTCGCTGACGAAGGCGACACCGAGTTTGCAGATCAAGGCTGGCGTTTTCCCTCCGCACGAGGGCACGAACACGACGCACTTTTCGGTGGTGGACAAGGAGGGCAACGCGGTCGCGAACACCTACACGCTGAACACCGGCTATGGGTCGGGCGTGGTCGCGACGGGGACCGGCGTGCTGCTCAACAACGAGATGGACGACTTTACGAGCAAGCCGGGCGTGCCGAACTCCTATGGGCTGATCCAGGGCGAGGCGAACGCGATCGCGCCGCAGAAGCGGCCTTTGTCTTCGATGACGCCTACTATTATAGTGAAGTCGGGTTCGCTGTTCATGGTGACGGGCTCGCCGGGCGGGCCGACGATCATCAACACGGTGCTGCACTCGTTCTTGAACGTGGTAGAGCACGGGATGAACGTTCAGCAGTCGGTGTCGTTTCCGCGCTTCCACCACCAGTGGCTGCCGGACGAGGTCGCCTGGGAGCGGTTTGCATTTTCCGTCGAGACTCGTGCAGCTCTTTTGACTTTGGGGCAGCGTCTTGCTGCGCGTCCCGCGTCGATGGGTTCTTGTCACGCGATCCTGGTGGATGCGAACGGGAAGCGGCGTGCCGGTCTGGACCCGCGGATTTCGAGTGGCGGGATCGGTGTTGCGGACTAGCTGCCGGAATTGAAGTTTCTGACGCGGGAGAAATGTGGAGTGGGGTTGGAACGTCGGGGTTTTGCGCTCCGTTGGAACAGACATGGAAAGCAAGGGCGACTCTGCGGTCCGGACTTTGTTGGTGGCGGTCGGTCTCGGAGTTTTCGGTGCGGCGCTGTTCCAGGGTGTGGGTTTCGGCGTCAACTTTTCGCTGTGGGTGCTGAGTGCGATCGGGGGAGTGCTCTTTTGTGCGCGGGGGTTGTCGCGCACGACGCTCCTCGGTCTCTTGATCGTGGGACTGTCTTCCATTGGGCTTGGTTGGTACTCGTCGCCGGACTTGGCCGTCGCGAACGTGATCGCTCTTGTCGGCGGTCTCGGCGTGGCGACGTTGGGCGTTCGGTCATTTCGTGTGGGAGTGGCTTCCGTGTGGGACCTGAGCGGACGTCTTGTCGGCGACGCACTGCGCTCGCTCGGTGAGGGGGTTGTTGTGTTGAACGCGGTGCCGTGGAAGGGTCTGGCGCAGAGCCGTGTCGCGCAGAAGAACACGGCGGTGTTGCGCGGCGCGCTGATCGCGACTCCGCTGGTGCTGTTGTTCGGTGCTTTGTTCTCTCGGGCGGACGCCGTGTTCAACCAGACGGTCGTGGACGCGTTTTCGATCGACTTCTCCGGCGTCGGCGAGTGGTTCTGGCTCTCTGTGCTGTTCTCTGTCGTCGGGCTTGGTTTCGTCGGTGCGTTCTCGTCGCCTTTGGTGCGCAAGCCGCCCGTCGCTGTTCCTTTGAAGGAGTTGAAGATCGGGATGGCGGAGCTTTCTGTGGTGATGTGCAGCCTTTGCGGGCTGTTCGGGCTCTTCGTCGCGATCCAGTTCCAGTATTTCTTCGGCGGTTCTGCGGCGGTCGTCGAGACGACGGGACTGACGTTCGCCGAGTATGCGCGGAAGGGGTTCTTCGAGCTGGTGTGGGTCGCTGGATTGGCGTTGCCGCTTCTTGTCGGTGCACACGCCGTGTCTCCTTCGGGCTCTCGGCGAGATGTCGTGGTGTTCCGCTCGTTCGCGACTGTGCTCTCAGGGCTGTTGTTCGTCGTAATGGCATCGGCGATGGTGCGGATGCAGCTTTATGTGGAGTCGTACGGCCTGACTCCGCTGCGCGTGTCCGTGTCGGCCTTCATGCTGTGGCTCGCTTTGGTGTTCTGTTGGTTCTTGGCCTCGTTGTACCGTGGTGCGATGGACCGTTTCGCCGTCGGTGCAATGACGGCGGGGTTCAGCGTGATCGCACTTCTGAATTTTGCGACGCCCGACAGGATCACGGCGCAGTACAACGTCGCGCGTTTCGGTTCCTCTTCGGACTTGGACTCCGCGCACTTGGCCGAGCTGGGTGCGGAGACGGTCCCTTACGTTCTCGATAGTTTCGACGGTCTCTCGGCCAGCTCACGCGAGAAGTTGCACGATCGATACAGGGACAGGATGGACGCGGTCGACGACTGGCGTGGCGCTTCGGTGAGTGAGCTGATCGCGAAGGACGCGTTCGAACGTTATTCCAACTGATGTCTACGGGATCTCTTCGAGCGACCGCTTTGAACTGCTCACGACTGGCCAAGGAACCATCTTGGGGTTGCTGAAGCTCATGCGGAGGTTTTTGTCGTACTCGGTCGCGACGGGCTCGAACCTCGCTTTTTGTTGGAGGTCCCGCGGCCAGACGGTGATGTGGAACGTGTGCGCGATCGTGGTCGCTTCACCGGTCTCAATGTTCCAAACGACGACGTCTGGCCGGTCGAGGACTAGCGCGTGCGTCTCGTCGAGCATGCCGAAGAACCTGCGCCAGTCGAGGTATCCGTTTCGGAACGCAAACTTCTTGATCGTGCCGTCTGGTTTTGTGAGCTCGATCTCGCACGGCCTGTTGTCCTTTTCGTTTTCAAACCCCGGGAACCGGTAGTCGCGGTTGATCAGTCTGAACGTGAATCCGGACCCGGTGTCAGTGCCAAGCATTCTCGCCGCTCCGTCGGTGTCTCTTTCGTTTACTTTGATTAGCCCTTGTGCGACGTCGACGCAGACTTCTCCGCTCATATGCGGCGTGCTCGCAGCGACGAGGCTCGCCGCTTCTTGGTCTTTGGGCGGTCGCAGGATGAACTGCCTCATGGGAGAAGCGTTCGAAGTGATGACGGTCTCCCTCGTTTTTCCGTCGGGCGAGACACGGATGATTCGGTCGTTCTCGTCGACGTAGTAAATGCACACGGCGGACTTGACTTCGGTCGGGACTTCAGAGATCGGCGAGCCGGGCGTGATGGCCGGGATTTCGAGGAGCGTGCTCGCCTTTGGCTCCTCGCAGGCAACGGCGAGGACCGCAATCGGTGCGAGGACGAGGCCGCGGCGCGTCACTTTTGGCTCCTAGTGGGAGATGATACCGGTGCCGAAAAGTTCCAGCGAACGAGTTTGATTCGGAACTTCATGGTACTTTCCCCTCACCCCCGGCCCCTCTCCCACGGAGGGGAGAGGGGAGTTAAGGCAAGTCGTGGCCGAGCTTGTCCTTTTTCGTCTGGAGGTACTTCTCGCTGTGCTCGGTTGGTTCGGTGACGATGGGGACGTGGTCGACGATCTCGAGGCCGTGGCCTTGCAGGCCTTTCACCTTGCTCGGGTTGTTGGTGATCAGTCGCATCTTTTTGATGCCAAGCGAGGAGAGCACTTGCGCACCGAGGCCGTAGTCGCGCAGGTCGGCCTTGAATCCGAGCGCCTGGTTCGCCTCGACGGTGTCCATTCCCTTGTCCTGCAGCTCGTACGCTTTCAGTTTGTTGATGATTCCGATGCCACGGCCCTCTTGCGCGATGTAGAGCACGACGCCGCGGCCTTCCTTCTCGATCATTTCGAGCGCCATTTGCAGTTGGTCGCCGCAGTCGCAGCGAAGCGATCCCATGATGTCGCCGGTGAGGCAGCTCGAGTGGACGCGCACGAGGACCGGGTCGTCCGTTGCGACGACGCCTTTGACGATCGCGATGTACGGGTGGCTTTCGACGGTGGTCTCGTATGCGTAGAGCTGGAACTGTCCGAACTTCGTCGGGAAGTTGATTGGGCCGGCTACCTTTTCGACGAGGTTCTCTGTTCGTCGCCTGTACGCGATGAGGTCGGCGATCGTGATGATCTTGAGGTTGTGCTTTTTGGCGTAGGGGACGAGGCGGTCGAGGCGCATCATCTCGCCGTCATCGCCAACGATCTCAACGCCGATAGCGACAGGCTTTGCACCGGACAACTTGCACAGATCGACTGCTGCCTCGGTGTGTCCCGCGCGCTTGAGGACACCGCCATTTTCGGCTCGGAGGGGGATGACGTGGCCGGGCCGCATGAGGTCGCCGGGTCGGGCTTCGGGGTCGCAGAAAACGGCGACGGTCGCTGCACGGTCCTTTGCGCTGACGCCTGTCGTGGTGCCGTGTCGTGCATCGACGGTCTCGGCCATCGCAGTTCCGAGGCGGGCGGTGTTCTGCTTGGTCATCATGGGGATGCCGAGCTGTTCTAGGCGTTCGGCTGTCGTCGGGATGAATGGGACGCCTCGGCCGTGTGTGATCATGAAGTTCATGGCTTCGGGCGTGCAGTGCTCGCCGGCCATGATGAGGTCGCCTTCGTTTTCGCGGTCGGGGTCGTCGACGACGATGAGCATTTTTCCTGCTCGGAAGTCTTCCAGGGCCTCGGGGATGGGTGCGAAGGGCATGGGTTGCTTGTTAATTGTACGCTTTTGTTATGAGGTTCAGCGGGCCAGAGGCCCGCAGGGAGGGGCAGACCGGAGGTCTGCGCTCCGTGCCTAGAGTCCGTAGAGGATCCAGATGGTTCCTTCTATGGGCTTTTGGGTCCGGAGCTGTTCGAGCTTCTTGTCGACGGAGGACTTGCCTTCCTTTGCCTCGTTGAGAGCCTTGTCGTTCGCAGTCAGGCGCAGGTAGACGGCATCGTAGCGGTCTCGCTGTTCTCGGGTCGCTGTCGCAAAATCGGTGATTCCGGCCTCCCGTTTAGCCAACGCCTCGAGCTCGCTTGTGCGAGTGAAGATCTGGAACGCGAATGCGGATGAAGTCGCTGCCAGTCTCTGGATCTCCTCTTCTGTAGCGGCGGAGAGAGGAACGACAGGAGCGGAATCGGGCCTGTAGTCGCCGACGAGGATATCTGGCTTTCCGTCGTGGTTCCAGTCGAAGACGGTCGGTTTGAGATTGATGCCGGGGCGGGGATCGCGCGGGAACGCGGAGAGGACGCTCTTGCCCTTCGTGAAGTCCGTGCCGCCCTTCGACTCTCCAAAGTAGAGAATGAGATTGCCGTTCACGTCTCCGAGGAGGAGGTCGGTGGTGCCGTCCTTGTCGAAGTCAAAGAGCGCGGGGCCGCCGTGCTTTGCAACGATGTCGTTTCCTTCCCAAGTGAGCTTTGTTTGTTGACCGAAGCGCATTGCACCGTCGTTCTTGAGGA
>JANWJY010000031.1 GCA_025451715.1 Fimbriimonadaceae bacterium
ACATCCTGATCCAATGGTTGACGAGCAGTTGCACGGGTACGTCGGCACGGCGGTTAACGCAGGCTCCACCCACTTTGTAACGTTTGTGGACGAGCTTCCTGGTGACAAGGAGTTCTACAGGGTCGGTCCACTGATCGAGAACGACCCCATGTTCCCTGAGCGCACGAGCGTGATCTTTGCCAAGGAGCTTGGCGTGCGGCTCCTCGAGATCAGGATTTGGGAAAGAGGTGTGGGCGAGACGCTCGGTTGCGGCACGGGCAGCAGCGCGGCGGCCGCGGAATGGATGAGAAGGCACGGCCGTTCCGGCGACGTCGAGGTCCAGAACCCTGGCGGTGTGCTTGTCGTGAGTGCCGACTCCGTTGGTGGCAGCCTCGTGACGCAGTCGAAGCCGGTCGAGACCTTCACAGGGGTCGTTCCGGTGGCGGTCCCTCAGCGTGTTTGACGCGCAAGGAAGTCCCTCATCGCCTGCAGGGTCTGCTTGCTAACGTGGTGCTCGATGCCTTCGGCGTCGACCTCAGCCGTCTTGGGTGGCACTCCAAGTGCGACGAGGAACTCGAGCACCGTGACGTGCCTTCTCTCCGACTCCTCAGCTAGCTTCTTGCCCTTAACCGTGAGGAAGATGCTGCGGTATGGCTCGGAAGTGACAAAGCCCTCTCGCACAAGGCGCTTGACGGTCTTTCCAACCGTGACTGGACTAACTCCAAGGCGCCCGGCGAGTTCAACGGCCCGCGCCTCTCCCTTCTCCTGGATCAAGCGGTCGATGAGCTCGACGTAGTCCTCAGCGGTCTCTAGGCTGTGATCCTGCCGCGTCCTTTCGAAACGGTTCACGTTGCCGCCCATGTTAGACCGTCCCCTCGTAAAGTGCTGCGGTCTCGGGCTGTGACGACACAAGATCTTCGACCGTGGCCCTGTCCGTCAGTCCGCCAAGCGCACCAAGGCCTTGACAGTTGAGAGCGGCCGCGGATGCGGCGAACTTGAGGCACTCGACGAGCGGCCATCCCAGGTCAAGGCCCATCAACATTCCAGCTCGGAACACGTCACCTGCTCCAGTGGAATCGACGACGCCATCGATTGGCCAGGCGGGAAACGTTCGAACGCCTTTGATTCGGTCGCCTAGGAGAAACCCGTCGCGACCGTCGGAAAGCAGCGCCGTGCAGTCGTGGTTTTTGAGCCAGGCTTCGAGCCATCGAGTATTTGCACCGAGGTCCCCACGTTTGCCGACCCAAGAAGTGCTCGACTGCCAGAGACTGCCTGGTGGGAGCTGTTCGTCGTCACGGACGAAGTCGAGGGCGTACGGCCGCATTCCCGCCTCGTGGGCGGTGATGAGGGCATTGCGGGCGAGTGCTCCGTGGTTCGGGTCGGCAGTGAACCAGTCGCCGGCGTTCATCGGGGCTAAGGACGGGTCGCCTCGTGTCTCCATCTCAGCGAACCCGCGTCCGAACATGGTGCGCTCGCCGTCCGGGGTGACCATGATGTGACAGACCGGCGCAAGATGGTCGCCTTGAGGGAGGATTGCGTCTTGAAGCTCGTTCGCCTGCAGGAGCAGGGACAGGAGTTCGGCCTCGTCACCCGCACCGAGGGGGTTACCGACCAGCACGACTTGTCCTCCCCAGCGGCGGATTGCCGCGGCGGTGTTTGCCGCCTCGCCGCCTAACGAAACGCGCTCTGACAACATCTCGACGTATCCGCCGGGCTCAGGCAATCGAGGAAGGCTGAAAGTGCGATCAAGGCAGACGGTGCCATAGGCCACGGTCATTCCCCCTATTGTGCCGGACCGGCTGGTACAGTCTGGCCAATGATCTGGCTGCAGGCTGGCGCCTGCTTCGTGCTCTGGGTCGGCTACGGGCTTTGGCTCCGGCGCTCCTCCGAGAGCCTGAAGGCGCGGATGCATGGCCTCAGCCGCCGCTCTCGAACCTTGCTTGGCAGTGTCGGGCTACTTGCAGGGCTCGCGGTGCTTGCCCTCGGCCTGTTCGCTGTGATCCAGTTCGGCGGCCTCGGCGAGAACGGCCTAAGGCCGTGGGCGTGGTTCGCGGTGGCCGGGGTGGGGACAGTGTTCGTGCACTTGCAAGTTCTGGGCGCCGCAGCGATGGTCAGCCTAGTGCTCGACGAGGTAACGGCTGGGGCAGACCGGCCGTCAGTCATTGAAGAGAAGGAAAACCCATGAATTGTCGCGTACCGCTCATGTTTGCGCTCGTTGCCGCGCTCGCTTGTTCGAGCCTGGCCCAAAAGCTCACCCCCGACCAGATCAAGGAAAGCGACCGTGTGCTGGAGAAGATCCGAAAGGTCGAGATTTACAACCAGTTGTTGCCGGTCTTGTTGACCGGGGAACAGGCGAAGCTCTTCCTTCCGATCCTTGAGAAGCACCGTGCCGATGCGGACAAGGTCCAGGCTGACGAGCATAGGCTCCTTCTGCAGTTGGAGAAGGAACTCGACGTTGCTCTCCTGGGCGCGGAGACAAAGGGCGAGCTACCCGACGACAAGACCATGAGGAACGCGCTCGTGCACTTTCAAGCGTTCACGATGAAGCGGAAGGCTCTGATCGACGACACGGTTTCAAAGCTACTCATGCTGATGCACGAGAAGCTGAACGCAGGACAGGTCCGCGCGGCGGCGAACGCCTTCAACCCTGCATCCTTCGGTATGACCGCAGACAAGGACACTATGACCGAAGACAAGAAGCTCGACTTGTGGATCCGCATCGTGCTTATCGACAACACGACGTACCCGATCCTGGTCGAGCTCTCGAAGAAAAAGTAGGCTCGGGCCCGACATGGAGAACAGCGGCGCCCAACGGCCGTCTTAACAGACTAGATGGACAAACTGAAGTCTTCCGCGATTCCGATCCTGCTGATCGTGATCTTTGGACTTGCCTTCGCGGCCGGCATTAAGAACCTGAACTCCAGTAAGAGCTCAAAGGCGACCGATGAGGGCGGCGGGAAGGCGGGAGAGCTAAGCTTTGCCGGCGATACCGTTGAGGCGTTCGCAACGGCGAAGAAGGAGGGGAAGGTCGTGATGGTCAAGTACGGCGCCGAGTGGTGTGGGCCGTGCCAACAGATGAAGAAGGAGGCTTTCACAGACGGCAAAGTCGCTGAGGCGCTCAAGGGCGTGGTCGTCGTGGACATAGATGTGGACTCGCCTGGCCTGGACGCCGAGTGGCTGAAGGAGCACAACGTGGGGCCGATCCCAACCGTACAGTTCTTCCGTGCGGACGAGTCGATGATCGGTGAGACCGTGGGCTACGACGACGTGCCAGGATTTATCAGAGAGATTGAAAAGATCCTAGCGAAGGCATAATCTTCGTATGTTCGAAGAGCCCTTTGGCGAGGCATGGCGCCTCCGCTACGGCAGCGACGCCCCGGACGATTCGGGCGTCGCTGCTCGGTTTGTGGCGCACCGCTCCGTGAGGGAGTACTCCGACCGGCCCTTGTCGGAGGCGACGGTCTCTGGGCTCGTCGCGGCGGCTCAGAGCGCGGCCACGAGCAGCAACCTCCAACTCTGGTCGGTGGTCTCGGTGCAGGATCCTGAACAGCGCACTGCCATCGCGAGGCTGTGCGCAGACCAAGACCAAGTCCACAAGGCGCCTTGGTTCTTCTGCTTTATGATCGACCATAACCGGTTGCGCCGAGCTGCGGCCATGGTCGGGGAGGAGTGCAAGGGGCTGGACTACAACGAGTTCTACACGATGGCGGTGATCGACGCCTCGCTTGCGGCTGAGCGGATGGTGTGCGCCGCAGAGGCTATGGGAATCGGGATCTGCTACATCGGCGCACTCAGAAACGACCCGTCCGGGGTGGCTTCACTGCTCGATCTGCCAGCAGGCGTGTTCGGCGCGTTTGGGCTCTGCCTCGGTTACCCTTCGGAGGACGCCAAGGCGGAGATCAAGCCCCGCTTGCCGCAGTCTGCCGTCTGGTTCCGAGAGAGGTACGACAGGGCCGCTTCGTTCGGCGACTATGACGACAGGATGAAGGGGTTCTACGAGTCGCAGGGGATGAAGGGCGACGTCAACTGGTCGATGCGCAGCGGGCGTCGCGTGGACGAGCACCACCTGACGGGGAGGGAAGTTTTGAAGGAGTTCTTGGAGGGACGTGGGTTCTTGAAGAGGTGAGGAGCGCAAAAAATGCCCCGCCTTTTGGAAGGGCGGGGCTATTCGTTGGACCAGTACGTTGCGATAGTAAAAGCGTTATCTGGACCGTTGGCTGCGAAGGAAGGCGGGGATGTCGAAGTCGATCTCGTCGAGGCTGACGGCCTCGAGCCCGCGGCGCGGGGTCTGTTCGGCGGTCGCGATCGGTTCGTACTCGGGCTGAGTGTCGGGCGCGTCGGCCATCACGAACACCTCGCGGTCGCGCATCGAGGTCGGCGCGTAGTGCATCCCTGCGGCGAGGAGGGTGACGCAGACCTGCTCGCCCATGGACTCGTCGAACACCTGGCCCATGTAGATCGAGGCCTCGTCGGCGTCCGCGAACTGCATGATGTACTCCATCGCGTCCTGGGCTTCGCCGATGGTGAAGTCCGGGCCAGCGGTGATGTTGACCAGCAGCCTCTTCGCACCCTGGATGTCGGTCTCGAGCAGCGGGGAGGACACGGCCTGCTCGGCTGCGACCCGCGCCCGCCTATCCCCAGTGCCTCGGCCGAGACCCATCAGGGCGACCCCGGCCCCCTTCATGACGCTGCGGACGTCGGCAAAATCGACGTTGATCATGCCGGGCTTCATGATGATGTCGCTGATGCCCTGCACGCCCTGGCGGAGCACGTCGTCGGCATAGAGGAAGGCGTCTTGGAGGGACGTGCGCTTCTCGACCACGCTGAGGAGCTTCTCGTTAGGAATGACAATCAGCGTGTCGACGTGGTCCTTGATGCGGGCGATGCCCTCTTCTGCGATGCGCCGCCGCTTCGGCCCCTCGAACCCGAACGGCTTGGTGACGACGCCCACGGTCAGGATGTCGAGGCGCTTGGCGAGCTCCGCGACGATCGGCGCGGCGCCGGTCCCGGTGCCCCCGCCCATCCCGGCCGTGACGAACACCATGTCGGCGCCGTCGATCTGCTCCATGATCTCTCGCTCCGACTCTTTGGCCGCGGCGTGACCGCGCGTTGGGTCGCCACCGGTCCCTAGGCCGCGGGTCGTACCCCTACCAAGTGCGATCCGTGTTGGAGCGAAGCTCGTCTCGAGAGCCTGCATGTCGGTGTTGAGCGCGATGAAGTCGACGCCTTCGACCGAGGTCTGGATCATGCGGTTGATGGCGTTGCACCCACCGCCACCGACACCAAGAACCTTGATGACGGCCCTCGATTCGAACAGGTTTCTGGCGTTCATCTCTTTGGTTGGTCCCGGCGGTCCCCGCACCAATGCACGAGCTACTCTTCGGGACGGACCTGTGAACCCAAAAGCCGCAGTCCCAGTGTGATGTGCGCGCGTTCTTTTCCACACTCGCGCGGGAGTATCCTGCGCACATGACAAAGCCGGTCGTGGGGATCATCATGGGATCGGACAGCGACCTGACAACAATGGAGGCTGCAGCTGCGGTCCTCGAGGAGTTCGACGTTCCTTACGAGCTCGAAATCGTGAGCGCACACCGAACTCCGGACCGGATGGCGAAGTACGCGTCGACCGCACGAAAGAGAGGTCTGCGCGTGATCATCGCCGGGGCCGGAGGGGCGGCGCACCTACCGGGGATGGTGGCCTCTTGGACCACGTTGCCGGTGATCGGCGTGCCGGTCGAGAGCAAGACGATGAAGGGGGTGGACTCTCTGTATTCGATCGTGCAGATGCCGCGAGGGGTGCCGGTGGCTTGTGTGGCGATCGGGAACGCGTACAATGCGGGCCTGTTGGCCGTGAGGGTGCTCTCCGCGTCGAACTCGAGCCTGGCCAAGAAGCTCGACGCCTACGCGAAGAAGCAGGTCAAGTCGGTCCTAAAGAAGAACGCCGAGGTCGCGCGCAAGGGATGAGCGCTCAACTTCTGGACGGTCTGGGGCTGGCGAGGCAAGTCCGCGCGGAGCTTAAGGACGTGGTCGGCCGGATGGCAGTGGTACCTCGCATCGAGGCGATCGTGGCTTCGCAGGATTCAGCATCTTTGGCCTATGTCGGGATGAAGCGCAAGTGGGCTGAACTGTGCGGAATGGCCAGCGGCGAATGGCCCGCTGGACCTAACACGACACAGGACGAACTGATCGCGCAGATCAAGAAGCTGAACGCAGACCGGTCTGTGCATGGCGTTCTGATCCAGCACCCACTGCCGAAACACCTCGACGAGAACGCGGCGCTCCAGGCGCTCGGCGACGCGAAGGACGTGGACGGAATCACGCCTGCGTCGCTTGGTCGGTTGACCGCGGGGCTGCCGGGTTTCCGGTGTGCGACCCCGCTCGGGATGATGAAGATACTAGAGCATTACGATATCCCGTGCGCAGGGAAGCACGCGGTAGTGATCGGGCGCTCGGTCATCCTCGGAAAGCCTGCCGCCCTGATGCTGCTTGAAAGGAACGCGACGGTCACGATCGCGCACTCGCAGACGCATGACCTGCCGAGCCTTGTAAAGCAGGCAGACATCCTCGTCGCAGCGGTCGGTCGGGCGGAGATGGTGAAGGGAGAGTGGCTCAAGCCGGGCTGCGTGGTGCTGGACGCGGGCTTCAACAAGGTCGAAGGACGCGACAAGGACGTAGGCGACTGCGAGTTCGCGTCTTGCACCGAGGTCGCCTCTTGGATCACGCCCGTGCCTGGCGGAGTCGGCCCAATGACGGTCGCATCGCTGCTCTGGAACACGGCCCAGGCGGCGAGTCGG
>JANWJY010000032.1 GCA_025451715.1 Fimbriimonadaceae bacterium
GGTCAAGCACGGGATTCGTCACCTGGCCGTAGAACACCTTCTGGAACATCCACAGCAGGTACACCGCCGCGAGAATGACGCCGCCCCCTGCGACCACCGGGAGCCACCAACCGAGCCCGAACTGGTACGTGACGCCCGCCTCGAACGCGCCGAGCAGCGCGAGGAACTCGCCGACGAATCCGTTGAGCCCCGGAAGGCCGACGCTACTGAGCATGATGATGAGGAAGATCGCCGCGAACACCGGCATCTTCGCCTTCAAGCCGCCCATGTCTTTGAACAGCCGCGTGTGGATGCGCTCGTAAAGCAAACCGACCAACAGGAACAGCGCGCCGGTGCTGATCCCGTGACTGAGCTGTTGGTAAGAGCCACCGATCAGTCCGTTGTGCGTGAGGCTGAAGATCCCGATCACGACGAACCCCATGTGCGCGACGCTAGAATACGCGACCAGGCGCTTGAGATCCGGCTGCATCGCCGCGACGATCGCGCCGTACACGATCCCGATCACGGCGAGCACCATGATGATCGGGATGTTTGCTGGAAGGGCGTCTGGGAAGAGCGGCAGCACGAACCGTAGAAAGCCGTATGTGCCCATCTTAAGCAACACGCCCGCCAGAATGACGGAGCCTGCAGTCGGCGCCTCAGTGTGCGCGTCAGGCAGCCACGTGTGGAACGGGAACATCGGGCACTTGACCATGAACGCGATGGTGAAGAACCAGAAGATCAGCGGTTGCACCTGCATCGCCCCGGCCCAAAGCTCGCCGTTCGCCACGCTCGACTGGATCGCGACGATGTCGAACGTGCGAGCGCCGTTGACCTGCATGTAGAGGTTCGACATCCAGATCATGCCGAAGAGCAGGAAGATGGAGGCCGCAAAGGAGTAGATGAAGAACATTGTCGACGCGTACTTGCGCTACTCGCCGCCCCACATGTAGATGAGGAGCGCCATCGGCACGAGCGACGCCTCGAAGAACGTGTAGAACAGCACCATGTCGAGCGACAGGAACACGCCCAGCATCGCCGTCTCGAGCACGAGCATGTACATGAAGTACTGCTTGACCCGCTTGTCGACGTAGAAGCTGAACCAGCTCGAGATCACCATCAGGAACGTCGTGAGGACGACGAGCCAGATGCTGATGCCATCGACACCGAGCTTGTAGGTGATGCCGAGGTCGGGGATCCACGGCACGCTCTCGACGAGCTGGAAGTGGTACGTGCCGCCCTGGAAGAGGCTTAGGACGTACAGCGAAACGCCGAAAGTGAAGATGGAAACGGCGAGGCCGAAGTACTTGACGACCTTCGGTTGCTGCTCGGGCAGGAACAACATCAGCGCCGCGCCGATGAGGGGAAGAAAGATGAGCCAGGACAGCATCTACTGCCTCCCTCCGTTCACCCAAAGGTAGATCATGTACACGAGCACGCCCGCGACGCCGAGCTGCATGATAAGCGCGTAGGTGCGGACGTAACCGGTCTGGACCCACTTCCCCGTTCCGGCGAGCATGCGCGTGACGATGCCGGTGAGGTTGACCAGCCCGTCGACGACCCACTTGTCGATCCAGCTCAGGACATTTCCAAGGAAGCCGCCGAGCGCGACCGAACCGTCGCCGAGCACTGCGTCGATCTGGAACTGCTTTGCCGCCGCACGTCGGAACGGGTTCCACTTTTTCGTGTCCCAGCCCTCGTTCTCGCCGAGCTTTTTGTCGTGGTACACAAAGTAGCCGTACGCGATGCCGATGACCGCGACCGCTGTGCCGATGACGATCAAGAGCCCAGTACTTGCGGTTCCGTGCGCGGCAGGCTCAGCGCCTGGATAGAGCCAGTGCATCAGCGTATGGTTTCTCTCAAGTAGAAACGCACTTCCACCCAACGCAAGCACAGCCAAAATTGCGAGCGGCACCCACATTTCCCACGGGACCTCCTTCGGTTCGTGGTCCGGCGCCAGCTCGTGATGGTGCTCGTGCTCCTCGTGTCGTGCGGCCACCTCCTCGTCGGTGTAGAAGAAGCCGTGCGGATCCTCGTGCGCGTGGGCGTGCACATGGTGCGCGTGTTCCTCATGGTGTGCATGCGGCTTGATCGCCCGCCAGCGCTCTTCCCCGCCGGCGAAGGTCAACATCATCATGCGAGTCATGTACGCGGCGGTGAGCATCGCGATGAAGAACCCGATCCAACCTGCGATCGGTGCGACGCTTGCGAGCAGCGAGCCCTCTTCACCGTGGAAGTTGACAGCCGCCCCGAGGATCGCCTCCTTAGAGAACGCGCCGGAGAACAGGAACGGGATCCCCGCGATCGCCGCCCAGCCGACGAACATGATCCAATACGTCTTCGGGATGTACTTTTTCAGGTTGCCGTAGTTGCGCATGTCCTGGTTGTGCGACATCGCGTAGATGACCGCGCCAGAACCGAGGAACAGCAGCGCCTTGAAGAACGCGTGCGTCACGACGTGGAAGATGCCGGCCCAGTACGCGCCAACGCCGCACGCGATGAACATGTACCCGAGCTGCGAGACGGTCGAGAACGCGAGCACCTTCTTGATGTCAGTCTGGCCGAACGCGATCAGCGCTCCGATCAGCGCTGTCAACGTACCGATGACGACAACAACGAGCGACGCCGTGACCGACATCGCGAACAGAGGGGCCATGCGGTTGAGCAGGAACACACCGGCTGTGACCATCGTCGCGGCGTGGATGAGCGCAGAGACCGGAGTCGGGCCGGCCATCGCGTCCGGCAGCCATACGTAAAGCGGGAACTGCGCCGACTTGCCCATCGCGCCGACGAACAGAAGAAGCGCCGCGACTGTCGCGAGCGCCTTATTCTGACCAATGACTAGTTCGATGTTCGGCAGCAGCACGTCGTAGCTGAGCCAGCGGTCGCCGTGCACGCCGAGCGAGGGTGCGGCCATCGCGGCAAGTACCGCGAGAAGGAACACGCCGAGCGTAAGGCCCCAGTCTCCGACGCGGTTGGTGATGAACGCCTTGTTCGCCGCCTTTGCGTTCGCGCTGTCCTTGTACCAATAGCCGATGAGCAGGTACGAGCACAGACCCACGCCCTCCCAGCCGATGAAGAGCATCGCGAGGTTGTTGCCGAGAACGAGCAGAAGCATGAACGCGATGAAGAGGTTGAGGTAGGTGAAGAACCGCGTGAAGTCCTTGTCGTCGTACATGTACTTGATCGCGTACATGTGGATGAGCGACCCGACGCCGGTGACAACGAGCGTCATCGTCATGCTGAGCGCATCGGCGCGCAGCTCGAACGGGACCACGAGAGACTGCAGGCGGATCCAGTCGAACAGCGCGGTGATGACCGTGCGGCCGTCTTCCGGCGCCTTCGCAAGCGCCATCGTGATCATCACGGCGAACACGAAGGGTACGAACACAGCGAAGAACGCGATCCAGCCCATGACCGTGCGACCCTTGGCCGCACCGAGGCTGCGCACGACGATCCCTCCGCAAAGCGACTGCAGCAGGAACCCCAAGAGGGGCAACCCGAGGATCAACCAGAGCTGTGTGCCGATCGCTTCCATTCGTCAGTCCTTGAGAGTGCTCATGTCGTCGATGTCCACTTCGTTGCGCATCCTAAAGATCGCCATGATGATGCCGAGCCCGACTGCGACCTCCGCCGCTGCGACAGCCATCACGAAGATCACCATCATCTGTCCCGACATCGCGGCCGAGATCGTCGGGTCCGGGTCGCCGAGCGTGGGCGTCCTCCACTGGTCCGGTTGGTATCGCGCGAACGCGAGGAAAGTGAGGTTCACGGCGTTCAGCATCAGCTCGATGCACATGAACACGACGACCGGGTTGCGACGCAGCACCACGCCGATCCCGCCGATCACGAACAGCGCGAGCCCGAGCGCGAGATAGGCGACGAGCATCTGCGCCGCCGCCGGTCCCTGCACTTGTGCAATCAACGCCTGCATAGTCTCAAAACCTCTTCTTGGCCAGCATGATCGAGCCGACTATTCCGACGAGCAAGAGCACGCTGGCGATCTCGAACGGCCAGACGTAAGTGGTGAAGAGCGCGGGGCCGATCGCCTGCGGCGTCCCATACTCGTCGCCGATGACCGAGACGGGAACATGGAGCATCGGCTCGATGAACTTGGTCAGCACGAGCGCGGCGATCGCGATGGAGACGGGTATAGCGACGTAGAGCCGCCTGTCGGTCTTCTCAGGCTGCTTGTCGTGCCCGCCGAGCTTGAGCATCATGATCACAAACAGGAACAGCACCATGATCGCGCCTGCGTACACCATGATCTGCGAGATACCGAGCAACTGCGCGCCGAGGTTGAAGTAAAGCAGCGCGAGCGTGAAGAACGCGAGCACAAGCGAGAGCGCGGAGCGCACGGGGCTCTTGAACGCGACCACACCGATCGCCGAAAGGATCGAGACGACGGCGAGCACCACGAACACGGGAAAGCCGCTTTCCATCCTACGCGGACCTCTTCGGATCGACGAGGGTGACCGTGCGACGCTCGAGCTTGTTGGGCAGCTTGTTCTTGATTCCAAACCAGAGTGCAAGGATGAGCACGACGGAGATCGCGTAAGTGACCCAAGCGATTCCCACGCTCATGACGTCCTCCATGATCAGCCACACGCCGACCAGACAGAAGTTGACGACTGCGACGGGCAGCAGCGTCTTCCATCCGAGCGACATGAGCTGGTCGTACCGCAGTCGCGGCAGGGTGGCGCGCAGCCAGATGTAGAACGTGATCCCAAACGTGCACTTGCCGAGGAAAGTCAGCGGCGCGAGCCAGTAGTTCAGATCCGCTACGACCTTGAAGAAACTGCTTCCCGTTGTACTGTGCAGGTAAGCCCAGTCGATCGGGAGGATGTTGTAGCCGCCGAGAAACACGCACGCGAAGATCCCGCTGAAGATGAACATAGCGGCGTACTCACCCATGAAGAACACGGCGAACTTCATCGACGAGTACTCGGTGTGATAGCCGGCGATCAGCTCGTTCTCGGCTTCCGGCAGGTCGAACGGCGCACGGTTCGACTCCGCAACCATGCAGATCAGGAAGATCACACCGGCGACGAGGCCATACGGCGTGAGAATGAACCAGTTCTGGACCGCCGGAACGCCGCCGAGCCAATCGGCCTCTTGCATCTCGACGAGCTTCGTCATTTTGAGCGAGCCGGAGGCGAACACGACCGCGAGCAGCGATACCCCCATCGCGAGCTCATAGCTGATGAGCTGCGCCGAAGCGCGCAGACCGCCCATCAGTGAATACTTGTTGTTGCTTGCGTAGCCAGCGAGCACGACGCCGTACACGCCGAGCGAGGAGATCGCGAGCACGAACATGAGACCGATCTCGATGTCGGCGACGGGAGTGAGGTATTGCCAGATGCCGGACTGCGGGGCGAAAGGCATCGTGCCGCCGAGAACGAACGCCGGGAACAGAGCGAGCGCGGGGGCGAAGAAGTAGATCTTGCGGTCGACCGATGCGGGAGTGATGTCTTCCTTCAGGAAGAGCTTCAGGCCGTCGAAGAGGGTCTGCACGAGCCCAGCCGCGCGGTACTTGCGACCCTTCGCGTTGGTCATCGTGGGCACGCGGTTCGGGCCGATGCGGTCCTGCATCCAGCTCAGGAGCCGTCGTTCCCACCAGATCAAGCCGGGGACGAGGATCAGGATCGGCGCGATGAGGAGAAGGACGCGGATTATGGCGAGTGTCAGTTCGCTCTGTCGTGCCAACCACTCTGTCATCGCGCGGCCTCCACTTTACCCACCGAGCAGCACCCCCTCACCTTCCAATCCTTCTTCCGTCACTTTTGCAAAAACGGCGTGCTCCGACGCGATCGCCTGCATAACCTCCCTCGTGTTGAAGAACGGAGTGACTTCGGTCGCTCGCAACAGGCACTCGTTGAAGATCCGCCACGCGGGCTTTGATTCGCCTGGGGGCGGGATCACCTGCCTGATGCGCTGGACGCGCCGCTCGCAGTTCGTAAACGTGCCGTCCTGTTCGGCCGGCGCGGCCATCGGCAGCACGACGCTGGCATAGTGCGCACTCTCGGTCATCGTCGTGTCCTGCACCACGAGGAACTCGACTGTCTCGAGCGCTCGCTGAGCCAGGGCGCGGTCGTGGAAGTCGTTGAGCGGATCGCAACCGACGAGCCACAGCGCCTTGGTCTGGCCGCTTGTCGCGGCCTGTAGGATCGCTTCCGTCACTCTTCCCTGTTGGATCCCAAGCTCGATCGCGCCCTGCTCGTTCGCACCGAGCGCGTAGCAATTGAAGTTCGCGCCCGACTTGAGCGCACCGACCGCGTCCTTGCCGCCTTGCTCGTTGAGCAGCGCGTGGGTGGTGACGATCGCAGAGTCTTTGTCCAGTGCCTCCGCCGCGCGGCGCAACTGGTCTGCTGAGACGCCAGTCGCCGATGCAACCGCGTTGACGTCCGCCTGGCCTTGCATCATCGCGGCCAGCCCCTTCGCCAGTTCGCCGGCAGTCCCGGGCTGGTAGCGCAGCACCGCGTGCGCGAACGAGTCCGCCTCGTTGTCCCCGGTACAGGCGACCACCACCTTCGTACCGTGGTTGAACCATCCCTTGCGGACGCGCAGGAACACGATCGGCGATTCGTCCGCTAACGGGCCAAACACGAGCACCGACCGCCGGTTTTCGAGGCTCGCAATGCTCGACGAACCCTTCCCGACGAGGTCAGCCGTATCGCGAGTCCACCGAAAGTCGATGTCGCCCCCTTTGAACGCCTGTTTGAACATCCGTCCGAACAGGAAGAGCGACTCGTTGCTCAGCTTCGGCCCGACGAGCCCAGCTCCAGCGCCGCCCGGGAACGCCGCCACTATAGAAGCGTAGCCGGCTGACCAGCTCGACTCCTTGAGCGCATCGCCGTCCCGCACCAACACAGACTTGAGCCGGTCTTCGGAGTTGTACCAATCGTGCCCGAACTTGCCCTTGTCGCAAGTCCATTCCTCGTTGACTTGCTCGTTCGTGCGACCATTGATCCGCACGAACTTACCCGCGCGATGGTCGAACCACACGCTGCACCCGTTCGAGCACTCGGTGCAGACGGCGGGCTTGGTCTCGAGGTCCCACGGCCTCGCCCTGAATCGGTACTTCGCCGAGGTCAGCGCGCCGACCGGGCATATCTCAATCACGTTGCCGCTGAACTTCGAATCGAAGTCGGTCAGTTGGTAGGTCGAGGGCTGCATCAGCGCGCCCCGGAAACGGAAGGCGAGTTGTGAGTCGCCCGATATCTCTTCGGTAAACCGAACGCACCTGCCACACTGGATGCACCGCTCGAGGTCAAGGGTGACGTACTGGCTGAGGGGGAACGCCTTGGGCAGGTGGCGCTTCATCTCCAAGAAGCGGGAGGTCGAGGGGCCGTAAACCAGCGTGTTGTTCTGTAGCGGGCACTCGCCGCCCCGGTCGCAGATCGGGCAGTCGAGCGGGTGGTTGATCAGCAGGAACTCAAGAACGCCCTTCCGGTCTGCGTGGACCATCGCGGAGTCCGTGTAGACCGCCATCTTGTCGCTGGCCGGGAGCGTGCAGGCCGCCTGCGGCTTGGGCATCTTCCGTACACTGCCGTCGTCCTGCCGGAACCCGACCTCGACCAGGCACATCCGGCACATCCCTACCGGCTTGAGCCTGCGGTGGTAGCAGAATATGGGGATCTCGAGGCCGAGGCGCTTGACCGATTCGACGATCATTTCACCCTTGGGTACTTCAAGCTCGATCTCGTTGACCGTGATCTTGACCGTCTCAACGCCTGCTACAGCTGCCATAAGAGTGTGTTGCCCGAGCGGGCGAAGATTTACCTCATTTGAGCCTGGCCCTGCTTACAAACCATCATCCGTCCCGGTGCCCTGTGCCACGCCTCTCGCGGGCAGTACAATAGGGCCCGCCGCGCAATGTGGACGCGCCAGTGTAGATTCAGAGAGAGCGGCGTATTAAGCAAGTGACCGATGGCCAAAGAGATGCTAGAACCGCAGACCGACGACGAGCTTCTTGAGCACGTAGCAGAGCGTGAGTACCAATGGGGCTGGGAGAGCGACATTGAGTCCGACACGTTCTTGCCGGGGCTCAACGAGGACGTGGTGCGTGCGATCTCGGCCAAGAAGGGCGAGCCGGAGTGGATGCTCGAGTTCCGGCTGAAATCGCTGCGGCACTTCTTTACGATGGTCGAGCCGAAGTGGCCGAACGTCCATTACGAGCCGACGGACCTGCAGTCGATCTCCTATTACTCCGCGCCGAAGGCGAAGCCGACCCTGAACTCGTTGGACGAGGCTGACCCCGAGATGATCCGTGTGTTCGAGAAGCTCGGCATCCCCCTGCAGGAGCAGATGATCCTGGCGGGGGTCGCGGTGGACGCGGTGTTCGATTCTGTCTCGGTCGCGACGACGTTCAAGGCGAAGCTCGCTGAAGTCGGCGTGATCTTCTGCTCGATCAGCGAGGCGATCCGAGAGCATCCGGATCTCGTCAAAGAGTATTTGGGAAGCGTCGTCCCTTATTCGGACAACTATTACGCGACGCTGAACAGCGCGGTGTTCTCCGACGGTTCTTTTGTTTACATTCCCAAGGGCGTTCGGTGCCCGATGGAGCTTTCGACGTACTTCCGCATCAACGCGAAGAACACGGGGCAGTTCGAGCGGACGCTGATCATCGCCGACGAAGGCGCGCAGGTCTCTTATCTCGAAGGCTGCACGGCGCCGATGCGCGACGAGAACCAGTTACACGCTGCAGTGGTCGAGTTGATCGCCGAGAAGGAAGCGACGATCAAGTACTCGACGGTGCAGAACTGGTACCCCGGTGACCCGAAGACCGGAAAGGGCGGCATTTTCAACTTCGTGACCAAGCGCGGAATCGCAAAGGGCAGCCACAGCAAGATCACATGGACCCAGGTCGAGACCGGGTCCGCGATCACGTGGAAGTACCCGTCGGTGATCCTCAAGGGCGACGACGCAATAGGCGAGTTTTATTCTGTGGCACTGACCGCGAACCGGCAGCAGGCCGACACCGGCACGAAGATGATCCACATCGGCAAGCGCACGAAGTCGACGATCGTCTCGAAAGGGATTTCGGCGGGCTTCGGGCAGAACACCTATCGCGGGTTGGTGAAGATCAATGCGGGCGCTGACGGAGCGCGGAACTACTCCGTGTGTGACTCGATGTTGATGAGCGACACGTGCGGCGCGCACACGTTCCCTTACATCGAGGTCAAGAACAACACGGCGACGATGGAGCAAGAGGCGACGACCTCGAAGATCGGCGAGGACCAGCTCTTCTACTGTGCGCAGCGCGGTATCTCAGAAGAGGACGCGGTCAACATGATCGTGTCGGGCTTCTGCAAGGACGTGTTCCGCGAGCTGCCGATGGAGTTCGCCGTCGAGGCGCAGAAGCTCCTCGCAGTCAGCCTTGAGCACTCGGTAGGCTAGCCCGTTCGCGTCACTCTAGCCCGACCGATCTACTAAAGGCGGCAGGGCCTCCGACAATTGGGATCTCGATCCTTGTCGCGTTCAAGTCCACCGTCACCCTCGTGCCCGCCGTCGGCCAAAGCGTGAAGTCCTTGTCGCTGGACATGATCATGAGTGCGATTCGCTTGCCCACAGGGATCACCTGGTCGTCGGGCTGCAGGTCGAACGTCAGCGTCACAAACTGGCCGGGAACCAGCGGTGTGCCGTGCGACATCGATTCATAGTTCCCTCCCTTGGTCAGCGACGCGGCGTTCTGCGGATCGGCCCAGCCGCGCGTAACGAGGTTTTCAGTGCCGATGCGCCCATCCGTCCACGGCAGTTGCACTAAGTACACTGACAGGTTTGCAGCGGGGGCGCTTGAAGCGAGCCGCAGGGTCACCCGAACCGTGCCCGAAATGTGGACGGCCTCCTTCAGCACTGATGTCGCGTACAGCAAGCGGTTGGGCGATTCTGCTGCCTTTGCTAGTGTCGGAGCGTCGATTGAAACGTCGTCGAGTAGCGACTCAGTCGCTTGTCGGCCTTGCGACGCGATCCCTAGGCCCCCGACCTTGCTTCCTCCGACGGCTGGATACAATGTAACAGACAAAGCGATTGGATGAGGATAGTCGGGGTATGCAGTCGGCTTAGGATCTCCCTCCCGGACGATGAACGCCTTTGGCCCGTCTTCAACACCGTTCTTCACACCATAGAGGAACCGCGTGAACCACTTGTTCATCAGCTCGAACGGCGGGTTGCCGCCGTGCCCTCCCTGATGGAAGTACTGCACAAGTGGCACGCGCCCCCTAACGGCATTGCTGATCCGCACGCTGTGCTCGGGAACGACGTTCCAGTCGTTGAACGCGTGCGCCATCAGCACCGCGCACTTGATGTTCTTCGCGAACGGAAGCAGGTCGCGATCGGCCCAGAACTGGTTGTAGTCGCCCGTGCGGCGTTCGCGTCCGCGAACGAACTCGCCGTCGCGATAGAGCCTGTTGCTGTTCTCTCGACCCGCGGGGTTGCCACTGTTGATGAAGTCGTAAAGCGAGTCGATGTCCTCGCCGAGCCATCCGCCGGGGTGACGGATAAGCCCGTTGCTCCTATAGTAGTGGTAGTAAGACGTGTTCGGCGCGACTGGGATGATCGCTTCAAGCCCCTCGACGCCCGTCGTCGCTGCGGCGACTGGGATCGTGCCGTTGTACGATGTGCCCGTCATGCCTACCTTGCCCGTACACCAGTCGGCCTTGACTTCGACGTTCCCGTCGATCGTGGTGTAGCCTCTCGCGCGGCCGTTGAGCCAATCGATGACAGCCTTCGGCGCGAGCCGCTCTGGTTCACCGCCGACCGTAGGGCTGCCGGTCGAGAGCCCGGTTCCGGGCGCGTCGGAGTGCACGACGGCAAACCCGAGTGGGACCCATTGGTTGACAAGGCCGTTCGAGACGAACGCGCGGTTCGCCTGGAACTGGACCTCCGGGTGGATCGTCCGCGCCGGCGGTTCTGCACCCAGCTCGTGGCGCACGTCCCAGAGGATGTTGCGCCCCCCCGCAGTCCCGGCGAAGTACGGCGACGACTCGTAGATCACCGGCACTTTGAGGCCCTCAGTCTTTGTCTGAGCTTGCCGCGTCACGTCGACGTGCATGCGGTCCTTTTTGCCGTCCTTGTCCGAATCGAACTCCGTCTCGACCCACAGCCTTTCCTTGATCCACTGCTTCGAGTCGGAGAAGGCTTCGACGACTTGCGCCTGCCCGTCGGTAAAGACAGGCTTCGCAGACTGTGCGCCGACCTGAATCGCGAATAGAGCGGACGCTAGAACAGGAACGAGCCGACGACCGGAGAGCAACATGGCGTCTCTATTATGCGGCTTACGGGTGACATCGCGATCTTCGGGGCACGCGATTGCAAACCATTCGGGCCTTGGCGGGAGCAATCAATCTAACGGCTAGCGTCCCTTCAGCAGGGATCCCAGAATACCGCGGACAAGCTGCCGCCCGGCTTGGCTGCCCGCTGCACGCAGTACGCTCTTCGCAGTCGCTTCGATCATTGAATCGGACCGGCGTGCCGGCGGTTGCTTCGGCGCCTTGGGCGCCTTCGGTGCCCGCGGGACGGTGACCCTCTCTTCGTGAGCCTGCTCCTTCGTCGCCTGTGCCGCCTCGGCTTGGGCGGCTCGACCAGCGAGAATCTCGTGCGCCGACTCCTTGTCAATCGTCTGCGAATACCGCGTGCCAAGTGATGAACCAACGATGAGTGCACGCCGCTCTTCGATCGTTGCGGGGCCGAGGCGCGATGACGGAGGGCGCACGAGCGTCCGTTCGACAACGCTTGGCACGCCTTTGTCCTGGAGCACAGAAACGAGTGCCTCGCCGACCCCCATTTCCGTAATCACTTGTGCCGTGTCGAGCTTCGGGTTTGCCCGGAACGACTCCGCTGCGACTTTCACCGCCTTCTGTTCGCTCGGCGTGTACGCACGTAGAGCGTGCTGCATTCTGTTGCCGAGTTGAGCCAGAACGGACTCGGGAATATCCATCGGGTTCTGAGTCACAAAGTAGACGCCAACGCCCTTGGAACGGATCAATTTCACGACCTGTTCGACCGAGTCGACCAGCGCCTTCGGCGCATCGCTGAAAAGCAAGTGCGCTTCGTCGAAGAAGAAAACAAGTTTCGGCTTGTCGAGGTCGCCGGCTTCGGGCAGCTCTTCGAAGAGCTCACTGAGCATCCAGAGCAAGAACGTCGAATACAGCCGAGGACTCTGCATCAGTTTGTCGGCAGCGAGCACACTCACGACACCGCGGCCATCCGGAGTCGTGCGCATAAAGTCACGGATGTCGAGCGCCGGCTCGCCGAAGAACGACTCCGCGCCCTGCTGCTCGAGAACGAGAAGGGCGCGTTGGATCGCACCGACGGAAGCAGTACTCACGTTACCGTACTCTTTCTTGATTTCCGACGCATTGTCGGCGACGTGCACAAGCATCGACCGCAGGTCTTTGAGGTCCAAGAGCAGGAGGCCCTCATCGTCGGCCAGTTTGAACGTCAGATTGAGCACACCTTCTTGCGTTTCATTGAGGTCGAGCAGTCGGCTCAACAAGAGCGGGCCCATTTCGCTCACTGTCGTGCGAATTGGGTGCCCTTGCTCACCAAAGAGGTCCCAAAACTCCGTCGGAGCGCTTGCCCGCGGATAAGGGTCCAGACCGATCGTCTTCGCCCGCTCTTCGAACTTGGGGTTTGCGGTACCGACCTGACTGATTCCCGAGAGATCGCCCTTCACGTCGGCCATGAAGCAAGGAACGCCGATGTCGCTCAGCCCCTGTGCGATGATCTGCAGCGTGACGGTCTTGCCCGTCCCAGTCGCGCCAGCGATCAGCCCGTGCCTGTTCGCGTACCTCGGATCCAGGTACACGGGGGCCTCGCCTCCGCCAATAAACACTCGCGCTGGATCCATTTGAGGCAAGGTTACCTTTGGACTATGAGCAGACGGGCGCACGGAACTTCGACATGGGTTATTGCGGGAACGCTCCCAAAACTCCCTCAAACTCGTTCACGCCGATTCCAGCTTCGCCGTACGACGCCCACCCGGCACCTGTCAGGTCGTTAATGCGCACGACGCGGTTGTTCGCCCAATCGCCGATGTATATCTTTCCTGCGGCGTCGAACGACACGCGGAACGGGCCCGAAAACTGACCGACTCCGATCCCTGTTCCACCATAGGAGACCCAGTTCAGGCCGGACATGTCGTCGAACGAGACCACGCGGTCGTTGCCAAAATCTGCGACAAAGAACCTACCGAGCGAGTCGAAAGTGATCCCGGCCGGGGCAACAAACTGCCCGACCCCGCTGCCAGACGTACCGAACGTCGCCCAGCCGGCACCGGTCATGTCGTCGACGCGGACAAGGCGGTCGTTGTCCCAGTCGGTAATGTAGAGCTTCGTGTCCGGACCGATCGCGATCCCGCGTGGACCGTTGAACTGTCCGACCCCGCTGCCCGTAGATCCGAACGACACCCAGCCTGCCCCAGTCATGTCGTTTATCCGTACGATGCGTCCGTTGTCGGAGTCGCAGACGTAGAGCCGGTCCAGAGAGTCCATCGCGAGCGCGCGGGGGGAGTTGAATTGTCCGACGCCAGAACCGAGGGCACCAAACTGCATCCAGCCGGCGCCTGTAATATCGTCAATGCGTACGATGCGGTCGTTCTCCGAGTCGGCGATATAGATCCGTCCCAAGCTGTCCTTGACGAGGTCGAACGGACGATTGAAGGTCCCAGACTGGCTCCCTGTCGAACTGAACTCCGTCCATCCGGCACCCGACATGTTTGAAACGAACACGATCCGATTGTTGAAGTCGTCCAGGATGAGCATTGCGACGCTCGCGCCGCCGCCACCGCCACCGCCGCCACAAGACGCAAGTGCAAGCGTGAGCAGTAAGGTCAGCAGCAGCAAAAAGCGTCGCCAGGTCATGTCTAAAGGATACAGTATTAGTGCCTGGGGTGCCTGACAAGCGGCAGTTTCAGATAGAATCCACATTCGCTCGCGGACTCTCTGGGGGCGCACCGCTGGAAAGCTCAAGAATGATCGTCCATCTCGCCACGTCTCGCGGAAGCCGCTCCATAAGAAAGCACCTTTGGTACTGTCCGGCCCTCAACAAGCGGGTCGTCTCGGTGACGTACGAGCAGCTCTTGGACGTCGAAGTCTGGCATCGCGGGGTCTACTTGTTCACCGATTCTGAGAGGATGACGAGTGCACAGAAAGTGTACGCCTCACAACTGTGGGAGAAGCTGAGCGAGAAGCAGGGTGCGTTCGCGCTGCTCAATCACCCCACGCGCCACCTGGCAAGGTTCAGGCTCCTTCGCAAGCTGTTCGACGATGGCATCAACGACTTCAACGTCCACAGAATCGAGGAGCTCGACGAAACGGTCCGTTATCCCGTGTTCCTAAGGTACGAAGACCAGCACATCGGCGCACTCACGCCTCTCCTCAAGACGCGCGCTGAGGCCGAGGACTGGATCGCACAGCTCGCTGCAGACGGCGAGCAGATGGACCGCATCATTGCGACCGAGTTCATTGATACGATCGACCACGAAGGGCTCTATCGCAAGTTTGGCGCGTTCAGGATCGGCGGAAAGATCGTCCCGAGGCACATGTTCGTCGGTACGCACTGGGAGGTCAAGCAGGCGACGAACACGAAAGCGGCGTTCCGGAGGCGTGAGGAGTATGGATACCTGTGCGAGAACCCGCACGCAGACCGCGTCCTTGAAATCTTCGCGATGGCCGACGTGCAGTACGGGCGCATCGACTACGCTCTGAAGGACGGACGGATCCAGGTGTGGGAGATCAACGACAACCCTCAGTGCAACTCAAGCCTGGTCCGCTACTATAAGGGCAGGTTTGGAAGGAACCTCTTTAGCCTTGCAGGGATGAATCGGGCGTTCGAACTGCTTGAGAGTGGCATCGAGCCTGGCCCAGCTCTCGAGGCCCAAGTCGCGAGCGGCGTCACCCGGGAGGCACTGTGCGCTCGCTGATCGTCCACCTCGCGACGCAGCGGGGGATTAACTCGTTTCGGAACACGAAACGGCGCGGCCAGCAGCTTGGATTCGACGTCCTTCCTATCCGATACAGCGAACTGCTCAAGCGCACCGAGTGGCCGCGCGGGATGTACTTCTTTAGCGACATGGAGCGGGCAAGCCGCTGGCAGTGCTCGATCGCCGCGCTCTTGTGGCAGCAGCTCGCCGACCGGCCCGGTGGGTATCGACTTTACAACCATCCGGTCCATCACTTGCGACGATACGAACTTTTGCGCGCTTTGCGCGAGGCAGGCATCAACGACTTCAACGCCTATCGGTTGAATGAGATCACCCACGAAGTCCGATATCCCGTGTTCGTTCGCTACACAGACCAGCACATCGGCCCTTCGACGGGCCTGTTGCACAGCGAAAGAGAGCTCGACGACGCGCTCGCGAAGCTGCTCGTTCAGGGCCATCCACCGGAAAGGCTGATCGTCGGCGAGTTCCAGGACACCTCAAACGGCACCGGGCGATTCAGAAAGTTTGGGGCGTTTCGTTTGCGCGAGCACATCTACACGGGTCATATGATGGCGGCGGGCGAGTGGTCGGTCAAGCGCGAGATCAATGACAGCAGCCTCGTCGGCCAAGAGGACTTCAACTTCGTGACGAACAACCCATACGCGGATCAGATCATGCAGGCTTTTCAGGTCGCCGGACTCACTTGGGGCCGCATCGACTTCGGAGTCCTCGACGGCCGGATCCAGGTGTGGGAGATCAACGATAATCCTAGGCTTGGGTCGAGCCTCTTCAACAGATCGATGGGAAGAAAGTTGTCCCGCAAGGTTTCTCGGACAATCCGCAGAGGCGTTTTCGCGACAGAGATGGCCAAGGTCGTGCCCGGAGAACCGCTGAAGTTCCGGATCTCGACAGCTGAAGCCGTCCGCTCAGCGTCGCTTGTGCAGTCGGTTCCAGGTCCAGACGTACCGTCGCCGCGCGAAGCATAATGGAGCAGATGACGCTCGAAAGGGCAGTCGAAGTCTTCGCGCACGGCTTTGCGTTCACGCGCAGCTACACGCACCCCTACGTGGTCGAAAGAAAGCACGGGCTCACGATCATGCACGATACTCCCGGCCGCTACGACGGCGAACGAAACCCGGAATACATCATTCTGCGAATGACTCCAGAGAAGGGTGTAAAGGCTCTGAGGAGGGCCGGATGTGTCCGCGGCGGCGTTTGCGTGATCGAGGACAACGATGCGGACCTTGCGACCTCGAAAGAGGCGTACAAAAAGTTCGGTCTGCGCTTATTTCGTCGCGAGCCGTTTTTCGCTGGACTCACAGCGGAAGCTCCAAAGTACAAGAACCCAATTCCAATCAAGAGGGTCAAGACGCAGGATCAAGCAGACGCGGTGAACAGGGCCAACCGAAGACGGCAGATCCTTCCTGAGCACTTGGGTCGCGAAGACACGGTCCGGCTGTACGCGGCGTACGACGAAGACGACCCTGTCGGTTGGGTGAGTAGCATTCCTGCAGGGGAGGCGAACTGGGTCTCGAACCTCTACGTCTCGCGCGCATTTCGCGGAAAGGGTGTCGGTCGCGGGCTCATGTCGGCGATGCTGCAGGACGACTGTGCGCACGGGGTGGAGTGGAGCGTGCTTTTGGCGAGCGGGGACGGGGCGCGGCTGGACCCACACGTGGGGTACCAACGCATCGGGACGCTTCAGCTCTTCATGCCGGGGGACGAGTGGCGAGCCTCCGTCTAGTCAAGGCTGTCAAAATCTGGACATGAGTTACGCGAAACCGGGCGACCACCCCTTGATGGACCTGCTTGCTTTCGGCCGGAGGCGCCTGCCGGACGACATCTGCGATTTGGTTCTCGAGATCTATCGGCTCGACCCCACGGCTTTCCATCAGCAGAGCCGCAACACCGGGGCGACCGACGGCGATTGGTATGCGTGGGAGAAGGGCGAGCGGCTCGACGAGGCCGCTACGTTCCTCACGGCCAAGCTCAAGGCCGCGCGGGCAAAGTCCGGAAAATGACTACGATCGTCGCTGAGACTTTGATTTCAGCACCGATCGAAGCGTGCTTCGACCTCTGCCTAGACGTCCAAGAACACGCCAAGAGCCTTGGACGATCCGGCGAGAGGATCGTGGGCGGGGTGACGGAAGGACGCATGGGTCTCGGCGACACGATCATCCTTCAGGGCCGGCATTTCGGCTTCTTGTGGCGGCTCGGTGTGAAGGTGACCGAGTACGACCGCCCACACCGCTTTGTCGATGAGATGGTGAAGGGTCCGTTCAAGAGCGTGCGGCACGAGCACCTGTTCGTCGAGGCTGAGGGCAGACCGAAGATGACGGACGTCTCCGTGTTCGCGGGTCCGCTCTGCCCACTCGGACTCCTGGCGGAGACGCTGTTCTTGAGACGCCACA
>JANWJY010000033.1 GCA_025451715.1 Fimbriimonadaceae bacterium
GTCGACGATTGGTTCGCGATTTACCGCACGGCGCTCTCTGACTTGACTAAGACGCGTGGCAGGTGGGAGTACAAGACCGGAGCGGACGGCAAGAGGGAGCGCGTGTGGGTCGAGCCAGAGTTCGGCATGGGGCGCATCCCGCAGCTCCATGGCCACGCGACATCGACGAGCACAGACCACATCGGCGACAGGGAGAAACTCAAGGCTCTGCTCGAAGACGGGCCGTACTATAACCACGTCTGGGGCTTCGGCGCAAGCACCGAAGTCATGACTGCTGAGAACATGAGGGCGCACCTTCAAGAGTACAGCTGGCCGGTCGACGAACCAAGGCTCGAACGGGAGGAAATCCCCATAATCCAAGAGTTCGCGAAGAAGTCGCTCGCGGCGCTGAAAAAGGGCGAGATTCCGCGAATGAAGATCCGTGAGTGGGACGTGCAGGCGAGGCTGATGCACTTGACCGACAAGGCGTGCCTCAACTGCCACGTGGACAACGAGTTCAACGACCCGGTCGCCGTGTTCGTGTTCGCAACGAAGCCGAAGTAGCTAGCCGTTCGCAGGGTCGACGTACTTCACCCGCACCGGCTTGCCGCGTTCGAGCTCGATAAGCACGTCGTCGTCGCAGACTTGCCTTGCCGTGCCGGTCGTGTGGCCGTGTTGCCACTCTTTCGCAGGGTCCTCCTTCTTGTCGTTCCAGTCGGTACGAAAGATGTTCGCCAGAGCGACTCCCTCGCCCAGGAAACGGTCCGCCGTCACTTTGTACGGATGGTTGTGACCCTGTCCGGACGAGAACACGACGAACGTTGGCTTGACGCCCTCGATGAAGTCCACAAAGCTCGCGTTGTTCGCGCCGTGGTGGCCCGCAACGAGCACGTCCGTCTTGACGAGGTACGACGGGCGCTTCGTGAGGATGTCCCCTTCGCCCCACTTCGGCGTGTCTGTCGCCTCTGCGTCCGTCCCGCCGTAGCAGTCACCCATGAACATGACCGAACGGCCCCAGTACGCCAGTCGCGCAACGATGCTCGCCGCGTTGTTGTACGCGCTGGAATTGCTCGTCCCGATCCCGTAAGCTGCTGGCGGCACGTTGTAACCGGTCATGATCCTGAACGAGGCGTCTCCGATCAGCAGCCGTTTTCCATGAATCGCGCCGTCGGTGCCGATCGGGAGCGGCAGCCTCACCTTGTCTTCAATCAGTTTGTGGACTCGTTTCCACGTCGCCGATGTCAGCGCGTCCTTGCGGTCGGGATAGAACGCAACGTCGATCTCGTACTTCCCCATCACCTTTTCTAAGAGCGCAGTGTGGTCCCAGTCGACGTGGCTCACGACGAGCAGTTCAATGTCCTCCTCGTCGCCCATGACATCCTGAAACCTCGCCCAGACCTTGTCGACGTCGGCACTACCGAGGTTCAGTTCGTAGCCCGCATCGAACACCGCCTGCACGTGCCCGTCCCCGTACGGAATCTGGGCGACGATGCAGTTCGCGTTACCTGCGTCTATGACCGTGATCTCGATCGTCTCGGCGGCAAGCGCCGCGCAAAGGGCCAGGGAACCAAGCATCTTTGTTTACTCCGTCGCTAGATTGGCACGGCACGCGCGCGCCTATGCCTGAACGGTGCGGATTTAATGTCCATTTCATCCAGCCGTTCATCCTCCTTCGGCCTTCATCCCTGGCCCCTCCCCCGGTATCATCCTCCGCGTACATGGAGCCGATCCAGAGCCACGTCAACCTGAACGACCCCGAGCACAAGGCCAACCGCGCGGCGATGGACCAGATCCTCGCCACGTACCGCGCGGACCTGCAGGAGATCCTCAAGGCGGGGGGCGAGAAGAACGTCGCCAAGCACAAGGAGCGCGGGAAACTGCTCGCCCGCGAGAGGATCGACGCGCTGGTCGACGACGGATCGCCGTTCCTGGAGTTCTCTACTTTTGCGGCGTACGAGATGTACGACGGAGGCGCGCCGTGTGCGGGCGTCGTAACGGGGATCGGGCGGGTGCACGGTCGCGAGTGCGTCGTGATCGCGAACGACGCGACGGTCAAGGGTGGCACTTACTTCCCTATCACGGTGAAAAAGCACCTTCGCGCGCAGGAGATCGCGCTCGAGAACAACCTGCCCTGCATCTATCTTGTCGATAGCGGCGGTGCGTTCTTGCCTTTGCAGGCCGAGGTGTTCCCCGACCGCGACCACTTCGGGCGGATCTTCTACAACCAGGCGGTGATGTCGTCGCGCGGGATCCCGCAGATCGCGGCGGTCATGGGCTCCTGTACTGCCGGCGGCGCGTACGTGCCCGCGATGAGCGACGAGACCGTGATCGTGCGCGGGCAAGGCACGATCTTCCTCGGTGGGCCCCCTTTGGTGAAGGCTGCGACGGGCGAGGAAGTGACCGTTGAAGATTTGGGTGGGGCGGACGTGCACACGCGGTTGTCCGGAGTGGCCGACCACTTGGCCGAGGACGACGCGCACGCGTTGGAGATCGTCCGGAACATCGTAGAGAACCTGGGCGCCCCCTCCCTAACCCTCCCCCAAGGGGAAGGGGATCCGGAAGACCCCGCATACCCTGCCGAGGACCTCTACTCGCTTGTCCCGAGCGACAACAAGACGCCGATGCAGATGCGCGAGGTGCTCGCGCGGCTGGTCGACGGTTCGCGTTTCCACGAGTTCAAGGCGCGCGACGGCACGACGCTGATCTGTGGGTTTGCGCGCATTTTCGGGCACCAGGTGGGAGTGCTGGCGTACGACGGGAGTCGTTTTAGCGAGAGTGCGGTGAAGGGTGCGCACTTCATCGAGCTGTGCTGCCAGCGGCGGATTCCTTTGGTGTTCTTGCAGAACATCACCGGATTCATGGTCGGTCGGAAGTACGAGAACGAGGGGATCGCGAAGAACGGCGCGAAGCTCGTGACCGCGGTCTCGACGGCTCAGGTTCCGAAGTTCACAGTGATCGTCGGGGGATCTTATGGGGCCGGCAACTACGGTATGTGCGGCCGCGCGTTTCAGCCCCGCCAGCTTTGGATGTGGCCCAACGCGCGGATTTCGGTGATGGGCGGCGAGCAGGCGGCAGGGGTCTTGCTGACGGTGAAGATGGACCAGACCGCTGCAGCGAAGGGCAAGGCGATGAGCGAATCGGAGCAGGCCGCGTTCAAGCAGCCGATCCTCGACACCTACGCGCACGAGAGCGCGGCGACGTTCTCCTCTGCTCGCTTGTGGGATGACGGCATCATCGACCCCGTCGACACGCGGCGGGTGTTGGCCCTCGGGATCGAATCCGCCCGCAATGCGCCGATTCCTGAGGCCGGGTTCAGTCTGTATAGGATGTAGATTATGGAGCCAAAACTGCCCTGCATGGATGGCCTTGGGCTCTACTCAACACTCCATGACGCTTACCTTTCACTTGATAGGACGACAGGTGAACTCGTCCTCACCTTCAAGTCGCTACACCTCGAGTCGTTTCACGGATTGTCTCACGGCACAATACAGATCGTCGTCCAAGAACCGAGCCTTCACGTTGAGCTGTGGCAAAACGAACACATTCTCCTAGGAGAAGAGCATGTCAAACAGGAGAAGGAACCGAACTGGGTCCTCGCCGGGGATGTTGGCGACTGGACAGAACTTGGAGACGTCTCAATCGTAGCGTTCTGCCCCGAAGGTGTTCTTGCTGTGGGACTCATGGAACTCGATCGGGCCGAGTGCCAGACTGGACGCTATCTGCAAGTCATCGTGCGCGGAACGAGGTTTCAGTTTCTGGCTAACGGTAGCGAACTTGCGATCCCCGAGTTCCAGAAACTGGGTGACGAGTATTGGAAGTCACTTGAAAGCCGGCGAGTCGATCGGTTCAGACTTCCCTAGCGCTCAACTCAACCGGTGCGGGCGGTGAGGGGATCCAAAGCCCCGCTATTCTCGACTCCACTTTCCCTTGGTCAACTGGCAGTACACAACTACGACGACGAGCGAGGCGACTAATGCCAGCGCAGTAGCAAAGACTTCATCAATGACTTGCTGGCTGCGTGGCCTGTCTGTATAGACCGGCAGCAGCAGCAGGACCAGGAAGTCGCTCACAAGGCCAACGGACAGCGCCTTAGGAAAGAGCTTCGGCCACCTCTCCGCCACAGTTGCAACGCAGATCCATCTGACAACAATGAACTGGATCAACACCGCGGCGCAAATGTTCCACAGGATCGTATCCATGCCTCATGGACATTGTAACCGGTCGGGTGGCCGGGGAGACCAACCGGGTCACCCCGGTGCGTTGCAATGAGGCATCACGGCACTAAGATGCTCGTGAGATCGCTGTCACTTCTTTCCAAACGCTGCGACGATGGCGGCAGCGAGGAGGAACAGCACTCCGAGGGAGCCGAGCGCCATACCGCCGAACGTGCCGGCCAGGGTCACTGCGTCCTGGCCGCTACCATTGTCGACCCAGTTTGGTATCACAAAGCAGACGAGCGCGCCCTCGACGAAGAGCGCAAGGGCGACCAACAGGAACGCGCGCACGATCCTGGTGTGCAATAAGGACATCACGATGCCCAATGCGCCACCGACTCCCATCAGGATCGAAACCATGACAGGGTCGAACGGCGCATTGATCGCTCGAAAAACAAGGCACGCGGAGACAAAGAGGCAGAGCAGCCCGACGAGGTACGTGCCGAAGTGCTTTCGGTCCACGGAGACATTCTATCTCGCGCGGTCGGTGACTGCCCTGTTTACTTCACGCGCACGATTTCGTTCGTGATCGTCTCCGGGCCGTGGCCGAAGTCGACGTTGCTCAGTACGGCCTTGCGCTTGAGCAGCGAGAGGTCCTTCACCGACAGCCAGATCTCGCCCTTGGTCCACGGGTCTGCCTCGTTCTTGGTCTTCCGGTACTCGAACACAAACTTGTGCCCTTCCCAATCGCCGACCTTCTCGACACCGAAGTACTTCGCCTTCAAGCCTTCGATCTCATAGGATTCGCCGACTTCCAGGGGCTTGCCTGGCAAGACAAAGCCGGTGTAGAGCCCAAACCGGAAGTCCTCATCGTCCGGGGTGGGATAGAACTTGCCGTCGAGCCCGTGCTCCTCGGTGCTATCGGGAACCTGGACCTGGATGCCAGAAGCCTCCTGTCCACCGATCGTTGCGATCGGCTCGCCGTTTTCGAACTTGAGCAACACGCGTTTGTCGTCGACCTTTTCTACCGTGACCTTGGAGGTCCACGCGATCACGAGGTCTTGAGGCCCGCCGCCGAAGTCGGCCTTGTGCGAGTTAGAAGTCTTGTAGTTCGCGGTCGCGCCCTTGGTGGGCTTCCAGTCGAACGAGACCTTGTCCCCGGCCAGGAAGAGCGAGACGACGGCGAACGTGAGCGAGAGAGCGGTCTTGGTCATTTGAAGCACCTGAATCCGGGATTAGATACTTGGATTCGCCTGCGCCAGTTTCCGCAATCTCCGGACCAGGGACCGACGGGCGGGCTCTCAGCTCTCAGGGAAACCGGTAGTGCCCGACGATCTTCCACTTGTCCAGCACGTCCTCGGACATCGTCAGCCCGATGTTGTGGATCACCTTCGGCAGCCCAGACGAACCGCGGCGACCGGTCACGATCCCGGTGTGGTCCTGCCCACTGTCGAGGATCCAATAAACGACGTCGCCGGGCTTCCACTTCGATGCGTCGCGCGTCGAGGTCGTCAAGGAACTGCCGTGGCGGAGGAAGAACGCGGCCTGGTTCTTGACGCGCCTGTGGTCGATGTTGGTGTCCGTCGGGAGACCGACCGACTTGCGGTTCTCGTGCACCAGCACCTGTAGGTCGTACCCCGCACTGCGGAAAGCGCGGATTACGACGTCGCTGCACGCGCCGCGGCTGGACTCCACGTCGCCGTTTGGATACCCAATAGCACGGTAGTTGGAGTCGTACCGCGCGGGGTTGACGAGCTGCGCCCTGGCCCCCGCTACGATCTTCTCGCCCGTGCCCATCACCAGCCACGCCGTCAGAGCGACGACCATGCCTAGATAAACGATGGTCGGGCAGGAAATGTGCCCCCACGTTCGCACGCGGGGGCACGGGTGGGCGTGTCAGATCTCTGAACTGCGGTAGGCAGCGAGCCTTGCCAGGCTCCTGATGCCCCAATGGAGCAGCATGTACGCGCCGATCGCCACGAGGATCGGGAGCGCGAACGTGTAGCCGCCCTCGACCGTCGGGCTCGCGACGACGCCGCGGAACATCGCATAAAACGGGTCGGTCAGCGACCGGATCAGTTGCACGAAACCGGACTCGGAGTTCGCCGCCATCATTCCGAGCAGCAGCCTCGTGCCCAGCAGTGCGTAGACCACGTAGAAGAGGAAGTCGACGATCTGCACGAAGCGTGCGAGGTTCTTTCTTCGTTGCTCGATGTGAGCGGCGTCTCGCACTTCGGCTACGGCCTTGTCCTTGACCTCTTCGGCCATGCCTTCGAGCCTGTCCACGTCCTGGTGTGCATCCCTTTCGGCGCGCTGAGCGATCTCGGCGTTGAGGTCGCTCTCGATCACCGCCTTCGTCGACCTGCGCTGTTCAACAAGTCGGTCTTCGTCTGAACTGATTCTGTTGGTCATTGCAGCCTCCTCGGATCCGCGCTTGTGCGCGGAGCCTTCCTCTTGGACTCCGCGTCCCGGCGTTAATTGTTTCCTGGGTCCCAGGGGACGGGGCCCATCGTCCTAGGGCCTTTTGTCAGGGGCTCGATGCCACGCGAACCTGAATGGGCAGACATAGAAAAGGCCCCTGCTTACCTATGGAAAGCAGGGGCCGTGAGAGGTCGGGCCGCTAAGCTACCGAGGCGCCCCGCCGAAAGTTGGACTTCGGGCGGCGCGGCTTCGAGCGGCTCCGCTTGGGAGCAGACTGCGAAAGCGATGCGGACGAGCGTGCGGAGACCGGCAGTCGGAACTGGATCAGCTTTTCGATGCTCTGCACCTCTGACCCCTGCTCCGGTGTGACCAGCGTGACCGCGTGTCCCTTCGCCCCTGCACGGCCTGTGCGGCCGGTGCGGTGGACGTAGTCCTCTGGACTCTTCGGGACGTCGAAGTTCAGCACCATGCCGATCTCCTTGACGTCGATCCCGCGGGCAGCGAGGTCGGTGGCGACGAGCACTCGGAACTTGCCGTCCTTGAATCCTTGCAGGGCCGCCCTCCTCTGGTCGAGGGTGCGGTCCGCGTGTAGCTCGGCGGCGGTGTGTCCGTTGTCGCGCACGATGCGGACAAGCTTGCGCGCGCCATGGCGGGTACGGGAGAACACGAGTACCGTGCCGTGGAAGTCGTTGAGGATCCGCTTAAGGACCTTCGTCTTCTCTTCCTGTTCGATCACGACCAGCTCGTGCTCGACGTCCTCAGTCGTGTCGCCCGATCGGCAGACCTCGATCCGTACCGGTTCGTAGAGGTACTGCTCGGCCATGCGTTCGATCTCCTTACCGAACGTCGCCGAGAACAGCATCGTCTGCCGGTCGTCTGGGGTCTCGCTCACGATCCGCTTGATCGCGGGTGCGAAGCCGATGTCGAGCATCCGGTCCGCTTCGTCCAGCACGAGCATCGCGACGCATCGAAGGTCGATGGTGCGGTTCTCGAGGTGGTCGATTAGTCGGCCGGGGGTCGCGACGACCACGTCCGGGTACCGCTTGAGGGCGGTGATCTGCGGTCGGATCGGTGTGCCGCCGACCAGCAGCGCCGTGTGGACGCCAAGTTCGATGAATGTCTCTTCGATCTGCTGGGCCAGCTCCCGAGTGGGGGCTAGCACGAGACCGAGCTCGCCACGCTTGAGCATGGCTGCCATGGGGGCCGCGAAGGCCAGAGTCTTGCCGGTACCTGTCTGAGCCAGACCGACCACGTCGCACCCGTCCATCAGAGCGGGAATCGCATGCTCCTGAATGGGGGTGGGGGTCGTGAAGCCTTTTCGGGCTATCTGGGTGAGAATGAAATCGGGTAGACCCAAGGCGTCAAAGCCTGTTTTGGGTTTTTGAGGTTGCATAAGAGCCCGGGTAAGGTTAGTTATCTACCGGACATTGCTATTATGGCACTTTTAGGGCCATCGGTGAGGCTGTGGGCCGGTTGGGGAGGGCATCGAGGCGATTTCACCACGCTTTGCGACCATTACGAAGGTGAATAATCGCCCATTTTCTCCCCATTTTCCGGTTCAAAGAGTTGGTGTTTTGGGTGCCCCCTCTCACGTTTCGGTTCTAGACAATGAGAGGGGGACATTGCCGTCCGGATTAGGCCTTCGCGAGCTCGGTCGTGGCTGTGGTCTTGATCGTGAACTCGCCAAAGTCCGAGCCCAGGGTCTGGTTCGAGGTCGTCTCGATCTTCGTTATGACCCCGTCCGCGACCCGGACGGAGAACTTCTTGTTCTCATCGGTCTTGACGTCGAGCCCGAACGATCCCTCGGGTGTCTCGATGTTCATCTTGTAGTTACCGGCTGTGAGGCTCTCGATTTGAGCTACGCCGTCCTTGATCTCGAGCACCTTGTAGGTCGTCTTGACCTTGCCAGTAGTGGTCGTGGGCATGCCGCCCATGCCCGCGCCCGCGGGCGCGTGCTCGATCACCCATGAGGTTCTGACAACTGCGTCGCCATCGTGGAACAGCAGACCCTCGAACCCCGACTCTATGTCGTTTTTCGCTCCGGCAGTCAGTACATCGACCTGTCCAGTGGACAGCTTGCCGTTCGCGACGACCTTCCACTCTTTCTGTCTTCTCGTCGGTGAGACGAGCACTGAGGTCGACAGGCCCGTCGGGTCTGGGGTTTCGCCGAAGGGCATCTCAGTCTGGACGCTGAACTCATCGATCGTAGACTTGACGCGGGTCCAGCCGTCCGCGACGGACTCGATCTCCAGGGTTTGAGTCTGCTTTGTCGTCGTGTTGAAGGCCTGACCCATGCCATCGAACACCGTCGCGGCCGAGTACTTGTAGGTCAACTTTGTGCCCGACTTGACGTCGAACTTGATTGGTGCGAACGTATGGCCAGGCTGGGCGACCGCAAGGGCCGCGAGGATAAGGGTCGCGCTCATGGCCCAATGATACGCAATAGCAGGGGGCTAATTGCGCTTCAGCTCGTCGGTGAGCCGCTCCAGGGTCGGCTTGAGGCCCTCGAACGACTCAAACGGCTGGATGAGCTTGATCGCGATACTCACCACGAGCGTGGCACCGATGACACCGCCGAACCCAACGAGAAGGCCGCGCCAGAGAAGGACGCGCCAGTCACCGTCCAGCTTGTTGCGCCGTTCGAGGATCCTCGTATTGTGCTCGAGTGCCTGCCTCAGCCGGTCGATGTTCTGGTCAACTGCGATGGGTTCCATCCATCGATGTTGGCACGCTGCCCAACTCAGTGGTCGTGCCCGTGGCCCGGGTCATAGGTGTGGTCCGCGTAGTGCTCCTTCAGCACGTCGCGGCCGAAGTCGCCTTCGAAGTCGCGCCAGACAAGGTGGATGTGGTTGGCTCGGTTCTGGGTGTTATCGAACTCGATGATGAAAGTCGGGCCCTGGATTCGGTAGTAGTGGGCGGCACTGCGGTCCGGCGCACCCATCCAGGCGAACACGACCTTGTCGTAGCCGGCCTTCGCTATGCGCTCCATCCTCCTTGCCACCTCTTCTGGCCTTTGTGCGGCGGCGTTCAGCATGATCAGATCGATCAGCGCGTCCTGCTGCGGTTGCGTCATCTCCTTGAACGTGAGGCCGATATCTGCCTGCCTTGCTGCCACTCGGTTCTCGGCCGTAAATATCTCGTTGGGAGCGCCAGTAGCAATGATCGCCTTCCTTTTCTGTTCATCGCTCAGTGTCGCGAGCAGGGCGATGGCAAGGTCCTCGTCCTTGGCGAGCATCCTCAGTCCTTTGTGCTCGCCGCTGGGAACTTCGGCTGGGTTGGAGCCGAAGAACTGCGGAGTGCTCGCGACCAGCTTTGCACCGTCGTACGTGAAGTTGAGTGAGATGTGATGCCCTTCATAGCGCCATCCCCATTTGGCGTTCGTGTCGGGCGCACCGAAAAACGTGAATAGGTAGTTGTCCTTGTCGCGCCGCGTGCTGTTTTCGATCCCGGCGAGAACCTGCTCAATCGTGCGGACCGTTTGGGTGCGATGGTAGCCCATGTCGCTCAGGGCAGCCTTTATCAGCGCGTGCGCCTTCGCAGACTGGTCTGCGTCGAGTTCTTTCCAAGCGATGCCCTTGCGCTCGACAGGCGTGTAGCGCCAAAGCGTGCGGTAGTCGTCGGCGAACGGGAGAACGGTCCGGCGGTGCTGTTCGCGGCCGAGGGACGCGAGAAACGCTTGCGCTGCGCCGATTACGTCAGGTGGTTTTTGGTCGCCGACGACGGCAACGGCGAGGATGGGGGTCGCGAAAACCAGGGCCAGCCAGCGTCTCATGGTGCTAGGTTAGACGAACTAGAGCGCCCAATGTACTAGTGACCCTGACTAACCTCAACCCCAGCCCTCTCTCCCTTTGACGATGGAAGAGAGGGGCCTGAGTTCAGTTGCGGCCACCGGCGATCTTCATGATGAGCCGGAGAATCTCGATGTAGAGCCACACGAGCGTGACGAGGAGCGCAAAGCCCGCGTACCACTCCATGTATTTGGGAAGCTTGTTCTGGACGCCGCGCTCGATAAGGTCGAAGTCGAGGAGCAGGTTCATCGCCGCAATGGCGATAACGATCACGCTGAAGGCGATGCCTGCCCAGCCGCTGCCATAGATCGGCATGTCCCACACGCCAGACCAGAAGATCGAGGCCAGCCAAGAGATCGCGTATGTCGCGAACACAGCCATCGTCGCACCGACGATGACGCCCCGGAGCGTCTCTGTCACCCGGACGATGCGCGTCGCATAGAGGCCGAGCATGATCGCAAACGTGATGAGGGTGCCCATGACCGCGATCGGAACCGCGTTCGCAAACGCGGTCTTCGCGAGCATCGCGGTTACGACGACCGAGACGACGCCCACGAAGAGACCTTCTATGAGGGCGTAGAGCGGGGCCGTGAATGGCGACCAGTTGGGCTTGAACGCAGTTGCGACAGCGACGATGAAGCCGGCGATGACCGAACCGTACAACAGGGGCATGCTCGGGTTCATCCACCCAATGACGGCGGTGGCCATGGTCAGGACGATCAGAATGAAAGACTTGCCGATGGTGCCCGTGAGGGTCATCGGGTTTGCGCTTGCCTGTTCATGCGCGTCGAAAACCCCTTCGCGCATTGTCGGGTTGGACGTGCGAAAGATGTTGTTCTTCATCTGTAGCTATCTTAACGGTTTCCGAGCCCGATAAGAGCCGGTTGCCTAGACCAATTTGGGCGCCATCTGCATCGCCCAGCGGCTGAAGTCGGTCTCGGGGAAGTCAGTCATCATTTGAACCTCGGCCAGGCCGCGCAGGTGGCCACGGTGGTAAGTACCATGGTTCGGCACGTGACGCACGACGACGCCGAACTGGACCGACATGGGCTCGCCCGCCATGTTCGTGTAGTCGAGCACGACCTCGGCCGGCACCGAGTCGAGGATCGAGAGCCAAAGTTGGTTGAGCTCCTCCGCGAGGGTGGTCGACGGAGCTTCGGGCCTTGCTGGGAGGTCAAGACCAAGGTTGAAGAACCCATTACAGCGGTCGAGCCAGAGCCACTGCGCCACAAGCAGGTGCGTGACGATCTCTGTTGGGCGCTTTGAGTCGGTGAACCTGATGAGCGTGTCCATCCATTGCTTGGTCGCCCAGAGGTCGTACTTCCACATGTCTGCGACATCGTGTCTCATGGGTGTAGTTTA